>SKLC01000369.1 GCA_007123425.1 Nitriliruptoraceae bacterium | reverse complement strand
CTCCTCGTGCAGGCCGTCGGGCAGCCACACCGCCAGGCCGGTGTTGAACCCGGCGCGCTCCCGATGGCCGACCAGCGGCCCGACCTCGAGCGCGTAGCGGTCGTCGTTGACCCAGGCCCACGCGCCGCCCTCGCGGGGCAGCAGCTCGCCGACGACCTCGCCGACGTAGGTGACCTCCCGGTCGTCGAAGGCGGCGGGGCAGAGGTTGACCTGGGTCGAGCTGACCCGGGCCCCGTCGGAGAAGTCCTCGCGGACCTCCTGCGCGAACTCGGCGTCGGCGCGGCGCACGCACTCGGTCTCGTCCTCGAGGCCCAGCGGGGGCACCTCGACCCGCAGGCTGTCGTCGGGCTCCACCTGCGGCGCGCTCGCCTCGAGCGCGATCACGCCGACGATCACCACGAGCAGGCCGATCAGGGGCGTGACCAGCAGCCACCGTGTGGGCCCGCGGCGCGACGGTGGCCGCCCGCGGCGCGCTGGCCCCCGGCCGTGCTCGTCTCCCGGTCGGCGCTGGCTGCTCATGCCTTGGCCCGCCCGCGCGCCAGCGAGACGAGGTAGCCCAGCAGCGCGAACACCGCCACGAACTCGAGACGCCCCAGCCACATCATGACGATGTAGATGCCCATCAGCCCGTTGGGCATCTCCGGCGACACCACGCCGATCGAGATGCCGATGTTGGAGCCCACCGACACGGCCTCGAACAGGGTCTGGGTGATGTCGTGCTCGCCGTAGGCCAGGGCCGCCATCGCGCCGATGAGGTAGGTGACGATGAACAGCAGCAGGACGGTCGTCGCCGCGCGCGAGGTCTCGTCGCGCAGGATCCGCCGGCGGCCGCCGGCGTGGTAGGTGGTGACCTGGACGGCCGACTCCGGAAGCAGGATCCGCCGGATGTCGTGGAACAGCGTCTTGATCGCCAGCCCCACCCGCATCGCCTTGATGCCTCCGGCCGTGGACGAGGCCATGCCGCCGATCGCCATCGCGCCGACGATGGCCGCGGGCGCCATCACGCCCCAGTCGGTGAGGTAGGTGTCGCCGACGTTGACCTGGTGGCCGGTGGAGGTCACCGCCGAGACGAGGGTGAACAGGCCCTTGCGGAACATCGACTCCAGGTCGGAGTAGGTCCCGGCGTAGAGCAGCCCGAAGCACAGCACGACGAGGAAGACCAGGGAGGTCGCGGCCAGGGTCCTCGACTCGAGGTGGCGCAGCAGCTCGCGGGGGTTGCCGCGCCACAGGGCGAAGTGCAGCCCGAAGGAGATCGTGCCGGCGATCATCAGCACCATCACCACGATCTCGACCGAGAGCGAGTGGTAGTACATCATCGACGACTGCATGACCGAGAAGCCGCCGGTGTCGAAGGAGGCGAAGAACAGGTTGATCGCGTGGTAGAAGGCGCGGCCCGGCTCGAAGCCGGCGACCAGCAGCGCCACGAACAGCGCCGCGGTCCCCAGGACCAGGAAGGTGCCGGCGACCAGCAGGATGAAGCGGGCGGCCCGGATGAAGTTGGGCAGGATGCGCTCCTCGCGGGCCTCCGAGGTGTAGAGGCTGGCGATGCGGGCACCGCCGGCGGCGAACAGCGACAGCACGACGATGACGATCCCCTGCCCGCCGACGAACTGCAGCAGGTGCCGGTACAGGTCCTCCGACAGCGGCGTGTGGTCGAGATCGTGGATCACCGACATGCCGGTGGTGGTCAGCGCCGACATCCCCTCGAACAGCGCGTCCAGGGGGCTGTCGAACCGTCCCGAGAGATACATCGGGATGCCGGCGAAGATCGCGCCGATGACCCAGGCAAGCGCCGTGATGACCATCCCGTGTGCCCAGGTCAGCGAGCGGCGGGTGGCCAGCTTCGCGTCGCTGGCCGCGCCGATGATCACGCACAGGCTCGCGCCCACCACGAACGCGCTCGCCGAGTTCCACTCGCCGGCCGCGACCGCCACCCCGGTGGGCACCAGCATCACCAGGCCGAGCCCCAGGAGCACCCGGCCGAGGTAGAAGCCGATCAGGCGCAGGTCGTCGGCGCCGGGCCGCAGGATCACGCTCACGCCACGGCCCACACGAACAGGGCCATGATGGTCAGCCCGGCGAGCAGCACGGCCCCGGCGAGCACCACGACGTAGAGCACGCCGCGCGCGTGCTCGCGCAGGGGATGGTCGGGGCGGCGGTCGGCCATCAGCGCCGCCCCAGCAGCACGCGCGTGAGCCGCTCCTCGAGGTCCGGCGTGGTCAGGGCGACCACCTCGTCGCCGGGCAGCAGCTCAGTCGCGCCGTGGGGGATCACGGTCTCGCTGCCGCGGAACACCGCGACCAGCACCGCCTCCACGGGCAGGTCGAGGTCCTGGACCGCCCGCGGCTTCGGTGCGCCCGGCCCGTCGGGGATGCGCAGCTCGACCAGCTGGACGCGTCCGCCCTTGAGCGAGGTGAGGTGGATGAGCTCGCCGACCGAGAACTCGTTCTCGAGCAGCTCGGAGATCAGGCGCGTGGAGGAGACCGGCTCGATGCCCAGCGCCTCGAAGATCTCGACGTTCTTCGGGGTGTTCACCCGCGCGATCGCGCGCGGCACGCCGAACTCGATCTTGGCCAGCTGGGCGGCGACCAGGTTGTCGTCGTCCTCGTGGGTGGTGGAGACGAAGACGTCGGCGCGGTCGGTGTGGGCCTGCTCGAGGTAGGCGACGTCGCAGGCGTCGCCCTCGATCACCAGCACGTCGGTCTCGGCCACCAGGTGCTCGCAGCGGCTGCCGATGCGCTCGACGATCGTGGCCTCGTGGCCCTTCTCCACGAGGTCCCGGGCGATGTAGCGGCCGATCTTGCCGCCGCCGGCGATCACGACGTACACGGCCTAGACCTTCCTGCCGCGCAGATGGTCGAACGGCACCCGCACCAGGCCGGTGAGCGCCTTGTGGGCCGCGGGCTTCATCGCGACGGTCACCACGTCGTCGCGCTCGAGCCGATCGAGCCCGTCGGGGATGAACAGCCGTGCCCCCCGGCGCACCGCGGCGACCCGCAGCATCCCATCGATCTCGAACTCCTCGACGGTCATGCCGTGGGCGTCGGTGTCGATCTCGAGGTCCACCATGGCGGCGTCGCTGTCGGGGAAGTGCACGTGCAGCGGGTAGCTGTCCTCGCGGAACTCGTTGAGGAACAGCTTCGCGATCGTGCTCGTCGACGACACGTAGCGCACCCCGAGCTTGCGGTAGACCTCCTCGCGCTCCGGGTTGAACAGCCGCGCGATCGTGCGGGGCACGTCGTAGAGGTGGCTGGCGATCTCGACCGACATGAGGTTCGCGTTGTCGAAGCGGGTGACCGCGATGAGCCCGTCGGCCCGCTGGATCCCGGCCTGCTCGAGCATGTCGCGGTCGGTGCAGTCGCCGACGAGCGTCTCGCCGTTGAAGGTGGTGCCCAGGCGATCGAAGGCCAGCTCGTCGGTGTCGAGGATGACGACGTCGGTGTCGGCATCCGCCGAGAGCCGGTCGGCGATCTCGGCGCCCAGCCGGCCGCACCCACCGATGATGACGTGCACGCCTCGTCCTCGATCGTCGCTCGCCACCGGCACCGTGCGGGGCGTCCTCGTCGTGGGGCGCCTCGGCGCGCCACGGCCCGGTCCGAGGCGCGGACCGGGCCAGCTCCCCACCCAGGGTAGGTCCTCGTCGGCGCTCGTCCACACACGTGGGCACCGGCGCGCCGGGGGCGACGGTACGGTCCTGGCTCGGCGACGACCCCACGGGAGGGCCGATGGACTCGAGCCTGGCCATCGACCCGGCCGTGCTGCTCGTGTCCGTGCTGCTGGTCCTCGCGGTGCTCACCGCCAGCCTCTCCCAGCGGCTGCAGGCTCCCAGCGCGCTGCTCTTCCTGGGGCTGGGGATGCTGGTGGGCCAGGACGGGCTGGGCCTGGTGCTGCTCGACGACCAGCAGCTGGTGCAGAACATCGGCGTGGTCGCGCTGGTGGTCATCCTGTTCGAGGGCGGGCTGACCACCAAGCCCACCGACCTGCGGCGGGCAGCGCTGCCGGGCGGCCTGCTGGCCACGGCCGGGGTGCTGCTGACCGCCCTGGTCACCGCCGGGGGCGTCTATCTCGTGCTCGACGTGGAGCCGCTCACGGCCGCGCTGCTGGGCGCGGTGGTGGCCTCCACCGACGCCGCGGCGGTGTTCTCGACGCTGCGCACCATCAACCTCCCGCCGCGGGTGGGCGCGCTGCTCAAGCTGGAGTCGGGGGCCAACGACCCGATCGCGGTCGCGCTGACGATCGGCCTGCTGGAGTTCTGGAGCGAGCGACCCGCGACCGACGAGCTGATCGTCTTCGCGATCGGACAGCTGATGGTGGGCGTGCTCGCCGGGGCGCTGGTGGGCGTGGTGGGCGCTGCGCTGCTGCGGCGGGTGCGTCTGCCCGCGGAGGGGCTCTATCCCGTGGCCGCGCTCGCGGTGGCGGGCCTGGCCTACGGCGTGGCGGTGCCGCTTCGGGGCTCGGGCTTCCTCGCCGTCTACGTCGCCGGCCTCATCGTCGGCGCGTACGTGCGCCGCCGTCGCCGCGGCATCCGCGACTTCCACGAGGGGCTGGCCAACGCCTCCGAGATCGGGCTCTTCCTGGTGCTGGGCCTGCTGGTCAACCCGGCCGACCTGCCGGACGTGTGGGTCCCGGGAGTGGCCACGGCCGCGCTGCTGACCTTCGTCGCCCGCCCGGTGGCCACGATCGCCTGCCTGCTGCCGACCCGCCTGCCGTGGCGGGAGCAGCTGCTGGTCGGCTGGGCCGGCCTGCGCGGCGCCGTGCCCATCGTGCTGGCCACCTTCCCGATCACCGTGGGCTACCCGGGCGGGCAGCTGATCTTCAACATCGTGTTCTTCGTCGTGCTGCTCTCCACGCTGGTCCAGGGTGTGACCGTCGGGCCACTGGTGCGCTTCCTCGACGTCGAGGCGGACCGTCCCACCTGGGCACCCGTCGCCGAGGCGCTGCCGATCGACGAGGTCGACGCCGACATCGTCGAGGTCATCGTCACCCGCGACCTGCCGATCGTCGACCAGCGCCTGTCGCGCGTGCCGCTGGGGGCCGGGATGCTGCTGGCCTCGATCGTGCGCGGCGACCGGATCCTCGTGCCGCGCGGCGACACGCGGATCGAGACGGGCGACGTCCTGCTGGTCGTGGTCGAGGACCCCGAGCTGTCCGCCGAGCGCGTGACCGCCTGGGCCCGGGGCGAGGTCACCCGCGAGACGGCCGACGCCGCCCCCTGGCCCGGCGTGGGTCGCTGGCGCGCTCCGCCCCCTCCGCCGCGCTCGTCGGTGGGGCCCGACGAGGGCGAGGACGACGACGCCGGCCACGCGCGCCCACCCGGCGCGGCCCACGCCCCAGGCGGCGACGAGGAGGACGCCGAGGAGCGCTGAGGCCCGTGGGCGCCGGGCAGCCCGGAGGCACAGCGAGGTCACCTGCCGTGCCCTACCCTCGGCCCCATGCCACCACACACGCTGCTGCTCGCTGCGCCGCGCGGATTCTGCGCCGGCGTGGACCGTGCCGTGCTCATCGTCGAGCGGGCGCTGGAGGCCTACGGGCCGCCGGTCTACGTCCGCCACGAGATCGTGCACAACCGCCATGTCGTGCAGGCGCTGGAGGACAAGGGCGCGGTGTTCGTGGAGGACGAGTCCGAGGTGCCCGAGGGCGAGGTCGTGGTGTTCTCCGCCCACGGCTCGCCGCCGGAGGCCTTCGCCAACTCCAAGCGCCTGGGCCACTCGCTGATCGACGCCACCTGCCCGCTGGTGACCAAGGTCCACAACGAGGCCCGTCGCTACGCCGCGGCGGGCAAGGACATCGTGCTCATCGGCCACGAGGGCCACCAGGAGGTCATCGGCACGATGGGGCAGGCGCCCCGCTCCATCTCCCTGGTCGAGACCCCCGATGACGTCGACCGGCTCGACCTGGGCCCCGACGCCGACGTGGCCTACATCACCCAGACCACGCTGTCCATGGACGAGACCGCCGGGGTGGTCGACCGGCTGCGCCAGCGCTTCCCGATGGTCGCCCAGCCCAAGAAGGACGACATCTGCTACGCGACGCAGAACCGCCAGGACGCGGTCAAGCGGCTCGCGGAGCGCTGCGACCTGCTGCTGGTGGTGGGCTCGCAGACCTCCTCCAACTCCAAGCGCCTGGTCGAGGTCTCCAAGGACCGGGGCGTGCCGGCCTACCTGGTCGATGACGTCTCCGAGATCGACGAGTCCTGGTTCGAGGGCGTCGAGGTGGTGGGCCTGACCTCCGGCGCCTCCGCGCCCGAGCTGCTGGTCGAGGCGGTCATCGACCGCTTCAAGGAGCTGGGCACGCAGAAGGTGGAGACGGTGCGCGTGGTCGACGAGGACGTCGAGTTCGCGATGCCGTCCAACCTCACCCGCCGCCTCATGGAGCTCGAGCGGGCCTGACCCCGTCGAAGCGGCGGCCGGTGTGGGCGGCGGCCGTCACTCCGGCGCGTGGATGAGGTCCATCAGCGGTCGGGCGGCCACGTGCAGCGGCCGGATCGTGACGTCCGCGCCGGCCTCGTCGAGCAGACGCGCGCTCTGGGGGTCGTTGCAGCTGACCGCGATCCTGCCCTCGTAGCCGTGGTGCTGCAGGGCGCTGAGGATGTGCAGGTTGGAGTCCAGGTCGCGCAGCGTGCTGATCACCCAGCGGGTGCGCGTCAGGGGGAGCTGCTCGGGCAGGTCGGGGTCCTCGGCGTCGCCGTAGACCACGGGCAGGTCCCAGCGGTCCGACTGCACGCTGCGGGGATCGAAGTCCACCCCCAGCACCTCGTCGCCGCGCTCGAGCAGCTCCGCGACCACGGTCTCGCCGAAGCGGCCGAGCCCGATCACGACGTACTCGGGCTCGTGGCGCTCCTCGTCGAGGTCGAGGGAGGCCTTGGGCCGCGCCCGCTCGAAGGGCCGCAGCAGCGGCTCGATCCGGTCGTAGACGGCGTCGGAGCCGTAGATGAGGTACGTCGAGGCGGCGATGGTGATCAGTCCCACCGCGGTGACCAGCCCCACGACGTCGCTGCCGACGTGGCCCTGTGCGACCCCGAGGGCGACGAGGATCAGCGAGAACTCGCTGATCTGGGCGACCGTGAGCCCGGCCTTGAAGGACACGCGCTTGCGGTAGCCCATCACCCCCATGATCACGAGCACGATCAGCGGGTTGCCGATGAGCACGAACAGCGAGAACACCACCGCGGCGCCCAGCTGCTCGGTGGCCGCGGTCAGCTCGAAGGTGGTCCCGAGCTCGATGAAGAAGAAGACCAGCAGGAAGTCGCGCAGCGTGGACAGCCGGCCGGACAGCGCCTCGCGGTAGGGGGTGGAGGCGAGCGACATGCCGGCGAGGAAGGCCCCGACCTCCTCGCTGAAGCCCAGCCAGATCGTGATCGCGGCCAGCGCCACCGCCCAGGTGACGGCGGCCAGCACCAGCAGCTCGGCCTGGCGGGCCAGCAGGTGGGTGACGCGCGGCGCGACGTAGCGACCCACGAGCGCCACCACGACCAGCAGCGCCACCCCCCGCAGCGCCACGCCGCCGAACTCGGCCAGCAGGCCCACGTCGTCGCCGGCCCCCTGGTCACCGACCGCGGTGATCGCGATCATCGCCAGGACGACGACGATGTCCTGGACGATGAGGAAGCCCAGCGCGATCCGGCCGTGGAGGTCGTCGAGCTCGCGCTTGTCGGTGAGCAGCTTGACGATGATGATCGTGGAGGAGAACGTCAGCGCCACCGCGATGTAGATGGCGGGCACCAGGTCGAAGCCCAGGCCGATCGCGATCGCGAAGCCGATGATCGACGTGAACGCCACCTGGCCCAGGCCCGTGGCCAGCGCGACCGGCCCGAGCTTGCTGACCAGGCGCACGTCGAGCTTCAGGCCCACCACGAACAGCAGCAGCGAGATGCCGATCGTGGCCAGCAGCTCGATCTCGGTGCTGTGCTCGACCAGGCCCAGCGCCTGCGGCCCCACGGCGATGCCCGCCGCGATCAGTCCCACGATCAGCGGCTGGCGCAGCAGGACCGCCAGGATGCCGGCCGCGACGCACACGGCCAGCACCGCGGCCACCTGCTCGAAGACCCCCACACCACCTCCGTTGCCCAGCTGCGCCGACGCCAGCGACGCTACCCGGTGCCTCGCGCGCTAGAGATGGCTGGTGCCACCCTGGTCGTCGCGGACCTGCTGCCACGTCTCCCACAGCGGCTCGGCCAGCAGCTCGACCTGCCACGCCCGCAGGCCGGCGAGCTCGCAGAGCTCCCGCCCGTCGGCCGGGTCGCCGGCGACGGCGCGCCACAGCGGCCGCGAGGGACACAGCACGCCGGCCTCCACGCCGAGCTCCTCGGCGATCTCGGCGCGGCGTCGGCGCAGCGCGTCGTAGACCTCGCGATCCTCGGGTCCCCAGCGATGGCCGGTCGACTCCTTGGGCACCGGCGGCGCCTGCCGGCCACGGTCGATCGCCGCGAACAGGTCCGGGGCATGTTCCCGTAGCTGCGGGCGACGG
>SKLC01000290.1 GCA_007123425.1 Nitriliruptoraceae bacterium | reverse complement strand
TCCGATCACCCGGGCCGACGACCCCGTGGCCGCGGTGGGCGCGATCACGGCCGGCTGACCGTGGACGACGCGCAGCGGCGTCGACCCGCCAGGTCAGCCGCTGGAGCGCAGGTGACGCGGCTCGTCGACCGCCACGGCCTCGGGGCGGACGCCCGGACCGACCACGACCCGGTCCCGCCCGGTGCGCTTGGCCTCGTAGAGGGCGGCGTCGGCGACGCGCACGACGTCCTCGAACTGCTCGCCGGCCGCGGTGTCGGCGGTGCCGATGCTCACGGTGAACGGTGGCACGCCGCTGGTCGCCAGGGAGTCGGCGAGCAGCGTGCGGATGCGCTCGCCGACCTCGACGGCCTCGTGCCGGTCACACCGGGGCAGGACGAGGACGAACTCCTCGCCGCCCGAGCGGCCGACCAGATCCCCGGGGCGTGAGGCGCGTGCGAGCACCCGGGCGAAGTGGACCAGCGCCTGGTCACCGACGTCGTGGCCGTGGGTGTCGTTGAGCTGCTTGAACCGGTCGAGGTCGCAGGCCAGGACCGCGTGGGTCGCCTCGTCGCGTTCCAGCTGCCGGTAGCGCGCCTCCAGGGTCCGGCGGTTGGCCAGCCCCGTCAGCGGGTCGGTCGCAGCCTGCTCGCGGCTCTCGTCCAGGGCGCGGATCAGCTCGATCCTCGCGCCGGCACGGGTGGCAAGCGAGGCCAGCCGGTCCGCCTCCGCGTCGATGGTCTCCTCGGGTTGACCCACCGGGCGGGTGGTGTGCACCACGCCGATCGAGCGGCCCATGACCGCGACCGGCATGCAGGTCGCGGCGAGGGGCGTCTCGGCCCGGTGGCGCAGCTTGGGGCAGGTGGCCAGGTTCTCGCTGGAGTCGAAGACCAGCGAGCGGCCCTGCCGCACCGCCGGGCAGTCCCCGGTGCGCGCGACCGGGCAGCCGGGCGCCTCGTGGCCGTCGGCGGTGGCCACCCGGGCCAGCGAGGCGTCGTCGGACGAGGCCAGCAGCAGCTCGGCGGGCCGTCCGGGGCTGGCCAGCCCGAGGGCCTGCCGCGTCACCTCGAAGACCCCCTCCTCGTCGTCGGCCATCTCCAGCGCACGCAGCAGCCGGGCGTCGAAGTCGAGGCGCTGCGCTTCGGCCTCGAGCTGACGGCGCTGCTCGCGCAGGCGCGTCACGCTGGCGTGCTGCTCGCGATGGAGCGGCTCGACGATGAGCTTCCACAGCAGCCCGCCCAGCAGCAGGGGCAGCCAGACCAGACCGAGTGCGACACCGGTGATGCCGCCGATGTCGGGCAGGAACAGCCGGCGCAGCGCATCGCTGGTGAGCTCGACCACCAGGGCGATGGCCAGCATCGCCCCCAGCACCCACGCGGGGGAGCGCAGCAGCCGCTGGCCCCAGCCCGTGGGGCGGGTGGGCGGCGTGGTGCTCCGGGTCGCCGTCTGGCTGCCGGCGTGCGGCTCGTGGCGGGAGTGGGTCTGGGCGTGGCGGTGACGCGACGATCGTCGGAGGTGCACGGGATGTCCATCCTTCATCCCCCCGTGCCTCGGTCGGCAGCGAGCCCGACTTGAGAGGCCGCCGGACGGATCGCCCCGTGGGCTCAGCGCACCCCGTAGGTGGCCAGGTGTGCCTCGATGCGGGCCTGGTCCTCCTCGCCGAGCACGCGGCGGCCGTTGACCTCGCGGGTGCTCAGCTGGGTGAGGATGTCGTCGATCGTGGTGATCGCCACCGCCGTGATCCCCAGCTCCTCGGCGAGCTCGTCGAGGGCGCTGACGTCGGGCCGCGACCCCCGCTCCCGGCGGTCGACGCCGACCACGAGGCCGCAGATCTCGACGTCCGCGGCGGCGCGCAGCGTCGGCACGGTCGCGCGGATGGAGGTGCCGGCGGTGGTGACGTCCTCGACGATCACCACGCGGTCGCCGTCCGCCAGCGGGTGGCCGACGAGCTGACCGCCCTCGCCGTGGTCCTTGGCCTCCTTGCGGTCGAAGCAGAACCCCACGTCGCGGCCGTGGTCGCGGTGCAGCGAGATCGCGGTCGTGACCGCCAGCGGGATGCCCTTGTACGCGGGGCCGAAGATCACGTCGACGTCATGGCCGCAGAGGTCCATGATCTGGGCCGCGTAGAAGGAGCCCATCCGGTCGATCTGCGACCCGGTGCGCACGTTGCCCGCGTTGACGAAGTAGGGCGTGGGGCGCCCCGACTTCGCGGTGAAGTCCCCGAAGGTCAGTGCGTCGCAGTGGACGAGGAAGTCAACGAACTCAGCGGAACGGTCGGCCACGCAGGCTCCTCGGCATGTCGGGGACGGCTCCCGCCGGGCTCGGTCGGCCGTCGTGGCCACGCCGGCCTCGGCGCATCCCACGCGGCAGGTGCGGCCTCGCTCGGCCGGGCCGGGTGGGTGATCGCGCTCGGCGCGCTTCCGGGGGCGACTCGATCGCGCTCGGCGAGCTGCCGGGCGGCTCGATCGCGCTCGGCGAGCTGCCGATGACGACCGGTGTCAGGCTAGTTGGTGACGGCAGCGCCTACGTGCCACCACCCATGCGTCGGGCCATCGGCTCGGCCACCGGTGCCCGGGAGGTCATGGTGGCAGCGCCCGCCGTGCCTTCGGATGGACGGGGTCCGTGCAGCCCGGCGGCAGTCGGACCAAAGGGCACGCCCCACGTTCGCTTGCCCGTCTCCGGGACTCGAGACCGGGCACCGGCCAGCCTCACCGTCAGTCCAGCGGCAGGCGCGCCTGGCGCTGACGCGCATGGAGCACGGCCCGCACCTGGGCGACCACCTCGGGCCAGTCGTGGGCGCGGGGAGCCGGGAGGTGGCGGTTGTAGGCCTGGTCGAACACGATCGTGTGGTGCCCGGCGGCCCGCAGTGCGAGCACGTTGGTGGGGCTGTCCTCGACGTAGATGTCGGCGCCGACGTCCGGCTTGGCGCCGATGAAGCACAGGTCGCGGTAGGGGATGCGCTGCTCGTCGAGCCAGGCCGCGGTGTCGGC
The DNA here is from genome assembly GCA_007123425.1 of Nitriliruptoraceae bacterium. Lineage (GTDB taxonomy): Bacteria > Actinomycetota > Nitriliruptoria > Nitriliruptorales > Nitriliruptoraceae > SKLC01. Next base: position 5,553 of record SKLC01000290.1, on the reverse strand, counting down.
GGCGGTGACCTCGTGGGCCCAGTTCACGCAGAGCCGGTGGGTGATGATCCGGATCCACACGCCGGCGTCGGAGAGCTCCCACAGCGCCTCGGAGACGCCGGGCATCGCCCGCATGTGGCGGAACATCCGGTCCTCGGTGACCGCCAGGCGGTGGGTCCGGGCGAAGGACTCGGGGTCCAGGCCCCACTCGGTGAACTGGTCGAGCACCGTCTGGGGCGGCAGGTCGGCCGGGTCGCGGTCGTGCTGTCGCACCACGGCCGCGCGGAAGCCGCCCTCGTAGTCGGCGCACACGCCGTCGAGGTCCACCCCCAGCACCAGGGTCGCGTCGTCCGTGGTCACGCGCTCAGCTCCGTGGCGAGGCTGTCGAGGACCTCCTTGGCGTCCCCGAACAGCATCACGGTGTTGTCGCGCTCGAAGAGCTCGTTCTTGATGCCGGCGTAGCCGGGGGAGAGGCTGCGCTTGATCACGAACACGCGGCGCGCCCGCTCCACCTCGATGATCGGCATCCCCCCGATGGGGCCCGTCGGATCCGAGCTCGCGGCCGGATTGACCACGTCGTTGGCGCCCACGACGATCACGACGTCGGTCTGGGAGAGGTCGGGGTTGATCTCGTCCATCTCGGCCAGCTGCTCGTAGGGGACCTCGGCCTCCGCGAGCACGACGTTCATGTGGCCGGGCATGCGGCCGGCCACAGGGTGGATGCCGAAGCGCACCCGCGTGCCCTGCTCGGCCAGCGCCTTGGCGACCTCGTGGGCGGCGTGCTGCGCGCGGGCGACGGCGAGCCCGTAGCCCGGCACGATCACCACCGACTCGGCGGCCTCGAGCACCATCGCGGCCTCCTCGGCGTCCCCCGAGACGACGCCCGTGTACTCCGTGTCGGCGTCGCCGCCGCCGTCGCCGCCGTAGCCGCCCACCATGACGTTGACGAGCGACCGGTTCATCGCCTTGCACATGATCTGGGTGAGGATCAGCCCGGCCGCGCCGACGATGGTGCCGGCCATGATCAGCAGGTTGTTCGCCAGGGCGAAGCCGGTCGCCGCGGCCGCCAGGCCCGACAGCGAGTTCAGCAGGCTGATGACCACCGGCATGTCGGCGCCGCCGATCGGCAGGACCAGCACGATCCCCGCGAGCGCGGCGGCCACCAGCAGGCCGACCACGAGCCCGGCGGCCAGCGTGGTGTCGGTCACGGCGAAGGCGCCCACCACCCCGAGCGCGGCGCCGCCCACCAGCAGCAGGCCCATGAGCGCGGCGCGGACCGGGATCCGCGGCGCGCCGTCGATCCTGCCGCTGAGCTTGAGCTCGGCGAGCACGCTGCCGCTGAACGTCGACGAGCCGATGAGCACGGAGAGCACCATCGTGGCCGCGGAGGTCCCGCCCAGCACGGTCGCGGTGGTGGCGGCCGAGGCGGGCTCGACCACCGCGCCCCAGAACAGCGACATCGCCACCAGCGCCGAGGCCGCCCCGCCGAAGCCGTTGAACCGCGCGACGATCTGGGGCATCTTCGTCGCCCGGGCGCGCACGACGATCACGATGCCGATCGCGGTGCCGACCGCGAGCCCGCCGGCGATCCAGCGGTAGTCGACCCGGCCGACCTCGATGAGCGTGATCACGACGGCCAGGAGCATGCCGGCCGCCATCAGGGCGTTGCCGCTGCGGGAGGTGCGCACCTTCGCGAGCCGCTTGAGGCCGAGCACGAACAGCGCGATCGAGCCCAGCGCCAGCACGGCGGTCACGTCCGTGATCTCGATCCCCGTCATCGGCGCGGCCCCTGGACGAGATGGTCCCGGCCGCCCTGGTGGGGCCGGTGGCCGCGGCGGGCCTGGCGTGCCTGGTGGGTCTCGGTCATCGCCGGCCCCCGAAGGTCGACAGCATCCGGTCGGTCACCAGGAAGCCACCCACGACGTTGATGGTCGCCAGCACCAGGGCCACGACGCCGATCAGCACGCTGACCCGCGGCTCGGCGACCACGACCAGCGTCAGCGCGCCGGCGATCGTGATGCCCGACATGGCGTTGGCGCCCGACATCAGCGGGGTGTGCAGCGTCGGCGGCACCTTGCGGATCAGCTCGAAGCCGAGGAACCCGGCCAGGACGAACACGTAGAGGCTGACGAGCATGGGGCCCATCAGGCGTCACCTCCCAGCATCGTGGCGGTGGGCTCGTGCACGATCTCGCCGTCGGCGGTGAGCATCGCGCCGGCGACGACCTCGTCGTCGCGGTCGACGACCAGGGCGCCGTCGTCGACGAGCAGCTCGCAGAAGGCGGCGATGTTGCGCGCGTAGAGGGCGCTGGCCTCGCCCGGCATCTGCGACGGCAGGTCGTGGCCGGGCAGGACCCGCACGCCGCCGTGCTCCACGACGCGGTCGACGTCGGTGAGCTCGCAGTTGCCTCCGTCGGCCGCAGCCAGGTCGACGACCACGCCGCCCGGGCGCATGGCGTCGACCATCTCGGCGGTGACGAGCCGGGGCGCGGGCCGGCCGGGCACCTGGGCGGTGGTGATGACCGCGTTCGCCTCGGCGAGATGCTCGGTGAGCACCTGCCGCTGCCGGGTGAGGAAGTCCTCGCCGACCTCCTTGGCGTAGCCGCCCTCGGCCGTGGCGTCCTCGGCGTCGGGGACCTCGATGAACTTGCCGCCGAGCGAGGCGACCTCCTGGCGGGCGGCCTCGCGGATGTCGGAGACGTGGACCACGGCGCCCAGGCGCTTGGCGGTGGCCACGGCCTGCAGTCCCGCCACGCCCGCGCCCAGGACCACGACGTTGGCCGGCCGGATCGTGCCCGCGGCGGTCATGAACAGCGGGAAGTGCTTGTCGAGGTGGTAGGCGGCCACGACCACGGACCGGTAGCCGGCGATGCTCGCCTGGCTCGAGAGCGCGTCCATCGACTGTGCCCGGCTGATGCGCGGCACCAGCTCCATCGCCAGGGTGGTGATGCGGCGCCGTGCCAGGGCCTCGACCGTCTCGCGGTTGCGGTGGGGGGCGACGAAGCTCAGCAGGGTCGTGCCCTCGGCCAGCAGCTCCACCTCCTCGACGGTGGGGGGCGCGACCCGGGCGACGAGGCGGCAGTCGTCGGGGGGCGCCGGTCCGTCGACGAGGCGCGCGCCGGCCTCTGCGAGGGCATCGTCGGACAGGTGGGCGTGCTCGCCCGCGCCGCGCTCGACCGCCACCTCCAGGCCCAGTCGCGCCATCCGTCGGACCGCGTCCGGGGTGGTGGCCAGCCGCCGCTCGCCCGGGAGACGCTCGCGGGGCACGAAGAGCACGGGCACGGCGAGGGTCCCTTCTCTGTCGGGGCGGCTGGGGCTTGCCACGTTTCACCGTAGTGCGCGTGCGGGGTGGACGGGGTGGATCCGGTGGCGCTGGGGTCCACCGGCATGGGGCCCCTCTCCGTGCGCGGCCGGCGTCGCGGAGCGAGTGACTAGGCTCGGCGCTCGCCCTTCGATCACGTCAGCGACGAGCCCGTGGAGCCGCGATGCCCCTGCCCGACCTCGACCCGGAGGAGCGCCGGGCCGCGTTGGCCAAGGCCGCCGAGGCGCGCCGCATCCGCGCCGAGCTCAAGCAGATGCTCAAGGCCGGCGAGGTGTCCCTGCGCGAGGTGCTGGACCGGGCGGGCTCCGCGGACGCGCTGGCCAAGATGCGGGTCAGCGAGGTCCTGGAGTCGATGCCGACCTACGGGCCGGTCAAGGCCCGCACGCTGATGGAGGAGCTCGACATCGCGCAGTCGCGGCGCCTGCGGGGCCTGGGCCCGCGCCAGCGTGAACGGCTGCTGGAGATCTTCGAGGCCGGCTCGTGACCGAGGCGGGCCTGTTGGTCGTGCTCGCGGGCCCCAGCGGGGTCGGCAAGGGCAGCGTCCATCGTCGGCTGCGTGCGCTCGAGAGCGACATCGAGCTCTCCGTGTCGGTCACGACCCGGGCTCCGCGTCCGCGGGAGGTCGACGGCCGCGACTACCACTTCGTGGACGGTGCCACCTTCGAGCAGATGGTCGCCGAGGGTCGGCTGCTCGAATGGGCCGAGTACGCGGGCAACCGCTACGGCACGCCGCGCCGCGAGGTGGAGGAGGCCGTGGCCGCGGGCCGGGTGGTGCTGCTCGAGATCGAGGTGCAGGGCGCGCTGCAGGTCATGGAGCGTGCCCCTCAGGCGCTGACGGTGTTCCTCGTCCCGCCCTCCCTCGAGGAGCTGACACGACGGCTGCGCGACCGCGCCACCGAGGACGAGGCCACCGTGGCCCGGCGGCTCGAGACCGCCGAGCGCGAGCTGGCCCATCGCGGCGACTTCGACCACGTGGTGGTCAACGACGATCTCGAGACCTGTGTCGACGAGGTCCGTGCCCTGATCGCCGACGCCCGCCGCCGGGCCCGCAGCGACGCGCACGGCGCCCACGGCTAAAGGCGGTGCGCTCGGGCGCGGGACGGGGGCCGTCGGGCACCGGACATGATCGTCGGGGGCCCGCCATGTCCGTCGCGGGCCCGCACACGGCTGTCGGGCACGTGGATGACGTGGACGGGGCAACGGCGGTACGCTCCACCCGAGCCGCTGGGCGGCTGTCCGACGCGTGTCCGGCATGCCTGTCGGCGCCGCGCCCATCGCCCCGCGCACGCGACGCCCGACCGATCGTTCTCCTGGAGGTGGCACCATCGCCCGCATCGACGACCTGATGGACAAGGTGGACTCGAAGTTCCACCTCGTGCACCTCTCGGCCAAGCGCGCCCGGGAGATCAACGGCTACTACGCGCAGCTGGGTGAGGGGCTGGGCCAGTACGTCCCGCCGCTGGTCTCGACCGACTCGAACAAGCCGCTGTCGATCGCCCTCGAGGAGATCGCGCAGTCCAAGATCGAGGGCATGGAGCCCTCCGAGGAGACGGGCGAGGACCCGCTGGCCTTCATCGATGATGAGGCCGAGGGCGAGGGCGCCGGCGACGACGGCGACCTCGGGGCCTGACGCCTCCAGCGCACGGAGGCGTGAGGTGAGCTCCCTTCGCGGTACCCGGGTCCTGCTCGGGGTCTCGGGCGGGATCGCCGCCTACAAGGCGGCGCTGCTCGCGCGCCTGCTCGTCGCCGAGGGGGCCGTGGTGGACCCCGTGCTCACGCGCGGCGCGGAGCACTTCGTCGGAGCCGCGACCTTCGAGGGGCTGACCTCGCGCCCCGTGCGGCGCGACGTGTGGGAGGACATCGCGGCCGACACGCACGTCGCCGTGGGCCGCGCCGCCGAGGTCGCGATCGTCTACCCGGCCACCGCCCACGTGCTGGCCAAGCTCGCGCACGGCCTGGCCGACGACCTGCTGACCACCACGCTGCTGGCCGCGCGCTGCCCGCTGGTGGTCGCCCCCGCGATGCACACCGAGATGTGGGAGCACGCGGCCACGCAGGCCAACGTGGCCACGCTGCGCGCCCGCGGCGTCGAGGTGCTGGGTCCCGACGACGGGCCGCTGATGGGCGGCGACATCGGACCGGGGCGCGTGGTCGACCCGGGGGAGGCCCTGGCCGCGCTCGCGCGCCTCGTCGGTAGCGATTCGGCCCCGGACGGTGCGGACGCGGATGGTGCGGTCCCGGACGGCGGCGGGA
>SKLC01000140.1 GCA_007123425.1 Nitriliruptoraceae bacterium | reverse complement strand
GTGGGGTCGTGCTCCTGCGCCAGCGCGACCAGGACCGTGGTGGCGCCGGCCGGGGCGCGTGGCCCGTCCTCGCCGAGCGCCTCGATGTCGGCCGCGAGCGCCGGCACGTCCTCACCGCCGAGCCGCAGCCACGCCTCGGCCCAGATCGCCCCGACCACGCCCAGCAGGAGCACGCCGACCGCGAGCAGCCCCGCGAGGACCAGCTTGGTCGTGCGCCACCAGCGCCGTCGCGGAGGACGGCGCACGGAACGGAAGACGGACGAGGAGGGACCACTCACGGCGCTGGACGACCTCGAGAGAAGGCGGCGGTCGAGGAGGCACGGCAGCGTCCGACCGCGCCCTCCCCCGGTCGGACGCGACGGGCTCGCCGACCTCGACGGTACCATCCCGCCCCGCTGTGACCGGCCATGCCCGGCGCGTGACCGAAGCGACCAAGGACCCGTGTGCAGCTCTCCCCGCTTCCCGACGCCCGCCCCGTTCCTCCGGATCTCGCCGTCGCCCTGCGGGACGCCGCCGAGACGCTGGGGCACCGCCCGGCGATCACCGTCCTGCGCGCGTCGCGCCGCGACGAGCAGGGCCTGGCGTCACTGGCCCAGTGGGCCGCCAAGGGCGCGCACCTGCTGGAGGCCGACCTGCTGCTCGAGCCCGGGGACCGGCTCGCGCTGCGCGGGCCGGTGGGCTGGCCCCTGGCGGCCGTGGCGCTGGCGGCGTGGTGGGCCGGCATCGTGGTCACCGTCGACGGCGACGCCGAGGTGGCCGTGCTCCACGAGGGCGAGCAGCCGCCCCCCTCGGCCGAGGACGTGCTCTGGATCGGGGACGCGGTCGACGGCGCGCCCACCGGGCCGGTGGAGGGCGAGCCCTGGGCCCAGGCCGTGCAGGCCTTCCCCGACCATCCTCCGCTGCCCCGTGCCCACGGCGACGCGCCGGCGCTGGAGCGGGCGGGGCGCACCGCGACCCAGCACGAGCTCATCGGGGAGGTCGCCGGCGAGAAGGGCGTGCTCGGGCTCGAGGGCCCCTCCGAGGATCCCGCCGCCGACCTGGTGGCGGTGGCGGTGCGGCCGGTCGTGACGGGACGCGCCACCGTGGTGCTCGCCGGCGCAGACCGAGAGGCCGCGGCCGGCGAGCGGGTCGCCACCTGGCGGTAGCGGCCCTGCCGGGTGCGGCGTCGTCTACAGCCGGTCGGCTTCGATGGCGTAGAGGTCGTCCGCGCCGGCGGTGACCGCATCCAGCAGGCCGTGGACCTGCGGCAGCAGCTGGGTGGCGTAGAAGCGGGCCACGGTGATCTTGTCCCGCAGCTGCGCCTCGTCGCCCTCACCCTCGCCGAGCAGGCGGTGCGCGGCCGCGGCGGACCGGGCCATGCCCGCGCCCCCGACCACGGTGCCGAACATGCGCAGATACGGCGTGGCACCGGCGAAGAGGTCGACGGGCTGCTCCTGCTGCTCGAAGAGCCAGTCGGTGGCCTGCTCGAGGCTGTCGACCGCTGCCGCCAGGGCGCGGCCGATCGCGGCGAGCTCGTCGGGCAGCGACGAAGCGGTCTCGCGCAGCTCGGCGAGGTAGCCCTTGACGAACGCCCCGCCGTCGTAGGGCAGCTTGCGGCCCACGAGGTCGAGGGCCTGGATGCCGTTGGTGCCCTCGTAGATCGCCGCGATCTTGGCGTCGCGGTAGTGCTGGGCGACACCGGTCTCCTCGACGTAGCCCATCCCGCCGTGGACCTGGACGGCGATCGAGGTCAGCTCCACGCCGAGGTCGGTGCACCAGGCCTTCGACAGCGGCGTGAGCAGGTCCGCGAGCTTCTGCTGCTCCTCGCGCTCCACCGGGTCGTCGGCGCGGTGCGCGAGGTCGAGGGCGTAGGCGTTGGCGTAGGTCAGGGTGCGCATCGCCTCGATGGAGGCGCGCATGGTCAGCAGCATGCGGCGCACGTCGGCGTGCTCCACGATCGGCGACTGCGCGCCCTTGGCCGCGCCGGGGGCGCGACCCTGGGTGCGCTCCCGGGCGTAGTCGGCCGCCTGCTGGTAGGCCCGCTCCGCGATGGCCAGGCCCTGCAGCCCCACGCCCAGGCGGGCGTCGTTCATCATCGTGAACATCGCCCGCATGCCGTCGTGCGGCTCGCCGACGAGGTGGCCCACGGCACCCTCGCCGTCCTCGCCGAAGCCCATGGTGCAGGTCGGCGAGGCATGGATGCCCATCTTGTGCTCGACGCCGATCGCCTTGGCGTCGTTGCGCTCACCGAGGCTGCCGTCGTCGTGCACCAGGTACTTGGGCACCAGGAACAGCGAGATCCCCTTGGTGCCGGGCGGCGCGTCGGGCAGGCGCGCGAGCACCAGGTGGATGATGTTGTCGGCGAGGTCGTGCTCGCCGTAGGTGATGTAGATCTTCTGGCCCGTGATGCGGTAGGTGCCGTCGTCGGCCGGCTCGGCCCGGGTGGTCACCGCGCCCACGTCCGAGCCGGCCTGCGGCTCGGTCAGGCACATCGTGCCGGTCCATTCGCCGGAGACCATCTTGGGCACGTAGGTGTGCAGCTGCTCGTCGCTGCCGTGGTGCTCGAGCAGGTACACCGCCCCGGTGGTCAGCAGCGGACACAGCGAGAACGCCATGTTCGCGCTGGTGATCATCTCCTTGACGGCGTTGGCGACCGTCAGCGGGAAGCCGCCGCCGTCGAACTCCGGCGGGTGCTGGACCGCGCCCCAGCCCGCCTCCACGTACTGCTTGTAGACGCGCTGGAACGAGTCGGGGGTGACCACGGCGCCATCGACCAGGCGCGAGCCCTGCTGGTCGCCGTCGACGTTGGTGGGCGCGATCGCCTGGGCGGCGAAGCGGCCGGCCTCCTCCAGCAGCCCGGCGACGAGATCGGGCTCGGCGTGGGAGAAGGCCTCGAGCTGCGTGAGCCGGGACAGCGGCGTCACGTGCTCGAGGACGAAGCGGATGTCGGCCAGGGGCGGGGCGTAGTCAGTCATGCTCCAATGCTACCGAGGCATCTCGAGGCCGTCGGAGGTCATCCGCGGGGCTGGGCGGCCCGCGCCGAACCACCGGCGTTAGGCTCTGCGCCCAGCCGCGACCAGGGAGACCGGGTGACCGAGCCACGCTCCCGGCGCGTGCGCGTCCCCGCACCGATCACGGCGCTGGGACGCGCCGTGGGGATGCCCGTCAGCCAGATCCGGGCCTACTGGATCCAAGAGGCCCGCAGCCTCAAGTCCGGGTCGAGCGCGCTGCTGATCGGCCTGGGCGCCACGCTGGTCGCCGGCATCGTCCTGGGCTCGGCCGAAGAGCAGCTCGAGGCCGTCCCGGGGCTGCTCGCGCTGATCCCGGCGGCCATCGGGATGCGGGGCTCGATCTTCGGGGCGCTGGGCTCCCGCCTGGCGACGGGGATCCTCACCGGCGAGTTCACGCCGGAGCTGGTGCGGCGCACCTATCTGGGCCGCCAGATCGAGGCCTCGACGATCCTGAGCTTCTCCTCGGCCACCCAGGCGGGGGTGCTGGCCTGGGCGATCAGCGTCGCGCTGGGCCTGCCCGTCGTCAGCCTCGTGGAGCTGGTGGCCGTGTCGCTGGTGGGAGGGCTGCTGAGCTCGCTGGTGCTGTTCTTCGTGACGGTGGGGATGGCACGGCGGTCCAACCGGCGCGGCTGGAGCATGGACGACGTCGGCGCTCCGATCATCACCGCCACCGGGGACCTGGTCACCCTCCCGGCGCTGCTGCTGGCGACGCTGGTGCTGCGGTCGCACACGCTGGCCGTCACCCTCGGCGTGGTCGGCCTGGTGGCCGGAGCGGGGGCGGTGATCGCCGGCTGGCGCCACCACGAGGAGATGATCGCCCGGATCGTGCGGGAGTCGGTGGTGGTGCTCACGATCGCGGTCACGATCGACGTGCTGGCCGGCGTCATCGTGGAGTCCCGCGCGGAGCAGCAGTTCGGCGCCGCCGCGCTGCTGATCCTGCTGCCCCCGTTCATCGCCAACTGCGGCTCGCTGGGCGGCATGCTCTCCAGCCGGCTCGCCTCGCAGCTGCACGTGGGGCTGCTGTCGCCCCGCGCGCTTCCTAGTCGCGCCGCCATGCTCGACTTCTCGCTCACGGCGCTGCTCGCGCTGCTGGCCTTCGCCGGTGTGGGCATCGCCGGCTGGGGCGCCGCCTGGGTGGTGCCCGCGGTGGAGCCCCTGACGCTGTCGGCCACGCTGGGAGTCACGCTGCTGGCGGGGCTGCTGGCGACGCCGATCCTGGCGCTGACGGCCTACACGGCGGCCACAGCCTCCTTCCGCTTCGGGTTCGATCCCGACAACCACGGAATCCCGATCGTGACCGCGACCATGGACCTGGCGGGCGTGCTCTGCCTGGTCGCGGCGATCACCATGCTGCAGGTGGGGTGACGAGTCATGACACAGCGACGAACGGTGAAGGACCTGCTGGTCGGCGCGAAGGACGCCGCCGAGCTGATGGTGGACCTCGCCTACGCGGCGGTCTTCTTCGGCGACGAGTCGATCGCCCGGGAGGTGCTGCGCCTCGAGTCGAAGGTCGACGACCTGCTGGTCGACCTGCGCGCGGTGTGCATGCTGGCGGCGCGCACCCCCGACGACGCCGACGCGCTGGCCGGCGTCCTGTCGCTGGCGGTCGCGATCGAGGACATCGCCGACGCGGCCGAGGACATCGCCCAGGTGGTCCTCGACGACCTGGGGGTCCCGGCGGAGCTGCGCGACGACCTGCGCCACGCCGCCGAGGTCACCGCCCGGGTGAAGATCCGCGAGGAGAACGAGCTCGAGGGCCGCCCGCTGCGCGACCTGGAGCTGCCGGCCCGCACGGGGATGTGGCTGATCGCCCTGCGGCGCGACGACGACTGGATCTACGGACCCGGTCCCGACGAGCTGCTGCTCGAGCGCGACGTGCTGTTCCTCCAGGGCCCGCCCGAGGGGGTGGACACGGTGCGGGAGCTGGCCGGCGGCACACCGCGCACGTTGCCCCCGCCCCCCGAGCAGCCCAAGCTCTCCCACCTCGACCGGGCCGTCGACCTGGTGGTGGAGATGAAGAACTCCTCCGAGGTGGCCGTGGGGCTGGCCTACTCGGCGCTGCTGCTGCGGGACCGGTCGCTGGCCGCCGAGGTGATGGTGCTCGAGGACAAGAGCGACGACTCCTTCCACGAGCTGCAGGGCTGGGTGCTGCGCGCCGCCTCCGAGCTCGACGACCCCGAGGAGCTGCGGGGCCTGCTGCACCTGGCCAGCTCCTCGGAGCGCATCGTGGACGCGGCCAAGTCGATGACCCGCCTGGTCGAGAGCGACGAGCCCCCGCACCCCATCATCGCGGCGGCGCTCTCCCAGGCCGACGAGATCGTCGGCGAGGCGATCGTCAACCCCGGCAGCGAGGCCGACGGCCGCAGCCTGCGCGAGCTGGAGATCCACACCGCCACCGGGATGGAGATCCTGGCGATCCAGCGCGACGACCGGTGGCGCTACCGCCCCCGGGGCACGCGACGGCTGCAGGCCGGCGACCGCCTGCTGGCCATCGGCCCGGGCGAGGGCGCGCCGCGCCTGCGCGAGCTGTGCGGTGACGAGCGCCCCGAGGGCGAGGAGGGCTGGGCCGGCCCCCTCGAGGACGAGGACTGACCGTCGTGCGCGGCCGTCGCCTGGCCGCGATCATCCCTCGACGACGCGCGCGGCACCTGCGACGCGTCAGGCGGCGGCCAGGGCCTTGCGCACGCCCTTGAGGTCGGTCTTCCAGCGCCCCAGCCGTGGGCGGTGCCGCACGGAGAGGGTGGCGCGCGGCCCGTCGAGGCCGGGGCCCCGCTCGACTCCCGCCTTGCCGACGCCCGGCCACTCGAGCGGCACGTGCTGCCAGGCCTCGAGCACCGGCACGAGATAGACGGGGGTCCCGTCGGGCAGGTCGAGGTCGCTCTTGAGGCCCTTGGCCAGCAGCTGCTCGTGGACGTGCCGCAGCGCGTGCTCGGCGGCCTCGACCTGCCCCCGCTTGAGGCCGTACAGCTCGAGGTCGGGGACGTCGAAGCGGGCCGCCCCGTGGGTGCGCACCCACCAGGTGCCCTCGCCCTCGGCGACGGCGACCACGGCGTCGTCGTGCTCGACCGCGCCGATGGCGACGCGGTTCATCCACGCCTGATCGCGCTCGGCCTCGGCGGAGAGGTCGCGCACCCCCGTCACCCGGCCCTTCAGCTGCCGGGCCAGGCCCTGCAGCAGCTGCGCCTGGCGCTGCATGCCGACCTTGAGCCCGTCACCGCCCACGTAGGTCTCCAGCCGCAGCAGCGGCTCGCCCTCGTCCCCCTCGATCTGTCGCACGACCGCGCGCTGCATGCGGCCGCCCCAGTGCACCTCCTGGGCCTCGTGGCCCTCGCCGCGCACGCCGGAGGCCCGGTCGATGTCCCCGGCCGACCGCGCCCCGGCGACGACCTCGCCCACGTCGTCCACCGGGGCGTCCAGCACCAGCGCCATCTTCGAGGTGTACTTCTCCGCCACGACATCTCCTCGGCCGCAGGAACGCACCAACGCCCTGTTTCACCTGCCCCACCAGCGTATGACGCCAGCGGTGACCGCCTCTCGCGCGGCCCCGCCCCATCGAGCGAGGCGGGATGGGCCGCCGATGCGGGCGACTGGAGCCCGACACCGTGCCGCCGAAGCGAAGCGGCGGCGCGGTGAGAGCGAGTGGAGCCCGTAGCGGCGGGCCCACCCCGCCGGAGAGGCCTACAGGCCCAGGTCCCGGGCGATCAGCAGCCGCTGCACCTCGCTGGTGCCCTCCCCGATCTCGAGGATCTTGGCGTCCTGGTAGAAGCGGCCCACGCGCGTCTCGGTCATGAAGCCCATGCCCCCGAAGACCTGGGTGGCCTCGCGCGCCGCGGTGACCGCCTGCTCGGAGGAGTAGAGCTTGGCGATCGAGGCCTCACGCTTGTAGGGCAGGCCCTCGAGCTTGCGCCAGGCGGCGTAGTGGTACATCTGCCGGGCCGTCTGGGCGGCGACCTCGAGGTCGGCGACCTTGAACGCCACCGCCTGCTGCCTGCCGATGGGCGCGCCGAACGCCTCGCGCTCGTTGGCGTAGCGCACGCACTCGTCGACGCAGCCCTGGATCATCCCCACCGCCAGGGCGGAGATCGCGATGCGGCCGTCGTCGAGGGTCTTGAGGAACTGGCGGAAGCCGGCGCCGCGCGTGCCGAGGGTGTTGGCCTGGGGCACGCGCACGCCGTCGAAGGCGAGCTCGCGGGTGTCCGAGGCGTGCCAGCCGACCTTGCGGTACGGCGGGGCGACCGTGAGCCCGGGGGTGTCGGTCGGCACGATGATCGAGGTCATCTCCCCCTCGCCGGTGAAGGCGGTGACGGTGACCAGGGAGCTCAGCTGCGTGCCGACGTTGGTGATGAAGGTCTTGCCGCCGTCGATCACCCAGTCGTCACCGTCCTCCACGGCACGGGTGCGGGTGGCGCCGAAGACGTCGGAGCCACCCCCCGGCTCGGTGAGCCCGAAGCCGCCCAGCGCCTCGCCGCGGGCGAGCGGAGGCAGCCAGCGCTGGCGCTGCTCCTCGGAGCCGAACTCGAAGATGGGCGCGGCGCCGAGGCCCACGGCCGCCTCGAGGGTGATGCCGACCGACTGATCGACGCGCCCGAGCTCCTCGATGGCCAGGCACAGGGTGAGGAAGTCCCCGCCCATGCCGCCGTACTCCTCGGGGAACGGGATGCCGAACAGGCCCATCTCCCCCATCTGCCGCACGATGTCGACGGGGAAGCGGCCGGCGGCGTTGAACTCCTCCGCGGCGGGGGCCACCACGCGGTCGGCGAAGTCCGCGACCACGCGGCGGAACTCCTCCTGCTCCTCGGTGAGCGCGAACGACAGGGCCATGGCACTTCCTCGCTGCTGGACGTGGGCGCCGCCCGACCCGGCGACGGGGGCACAGATTACGTGGACGTCCAAAGGTCGTGCCGCGCGGGCAGCGGTCAGCTCGGGCGAGGCCGCAGGTGCTCGATGTCGCCGGCGTTGACGGCGACGGGACCTTCCTCGGTCTCCACCACCAGGCGGCCCTCGCGATCCAGGTCGACCGCGCGACCGGCGAGCTGCTCCCCGTCGGGGAACGAGACCCGCACCTGCAGGCCGATGGTCTCGCAGGCGTCGCGGTAGGTGGCCAGCAGCCGCAGCGACTCGGTGGGCAGCGACCGCAGCCAGCTCGCCAGCCCGCGCAGCAGGTCCGCCAGCAGGTCCCCCCGGTCCACGTCGCGGCCCGTGGCCTCGGCCACGCTCGTCCAGGTGGTCCGCTCGCCCGTGCGCTCCACGCCACGCCAGTCGGTGTTGATCCCCATCCCCACGAGCAGCACGTGGCCATCGGCGACCTCGTGCCGCTCGACCAGGATGCCGGCGGTCTTGCGCCCGTCGAGCAGCACGTCGTTCGGCCACTTCAGCCGGGGGTGGGCACCCTGGCGGCGAACCGCGTCGGCGACCGCGAGCCCGGCGGCCAGCGGCACGAGCGAGGTGGCCTCCTCGGGCTCGACCACCACGGCCGTGCACAGCAGCGATCCCGCCATGCCCCGGGCCGCCTCGTGGTCCTCCCACGGCCGGCCGGCGCGCCCCCGGCCGGCCGTCTGCCG
>SKLC01000446.1 GCA_007123425.1 Nitriliruptoraceae bacterium | reverse complement strand
CTGCCGCAACGGAGGCACCTTCAGGATGCCAGCATCTTCGCATGTTCTCGACCCGATCCGGGTGACCTTCGACGACGACCGCGCGATCGCTGACGCGGGGCTGCTGCTGACGGGCACGCTGGCCAAACGGTTCGGTCTCGAAGCCACGATCGATGCGAAGGTCACTCGCGGGTATCGGCCTGGCCGCAAGTTCCTCACGGTGGTGTCCACGCTGCTGGCGGGCGGGGACTGCATCGACGATGTGAACCTGCTCCACGCCGGCGCCACGAGCACGATCGCCGGTCACGACACCGTCGCGGCCTCCACGGCGGGCACCTGGCTGCGCAGCCTGACGTTCGGGCATGTCCGCCAGTTCGACGCGGTCACCGAGACCGCGCTCGCCCGGGCGTGGCAGGCCGGGGCGGGGCCGGGCAGCAGGCCGCTGGTCATCGATGTGGACTCCACGATCTGTGAGGTCCACGGTGACGCCAAGCAGGGCGCGGCCTATGGCTACACCCGCCAGCTCGGTCTGCACCCGCTGCTGGCGACGCGGGCGGACACGGGCGAGATTCTCCATGCCCGGATGCGCAAGGGCTCGGCAGGCTCCGGGCGCGGTGCGCAGCGGTTCGTGCGCGAGACCATCAGCCGGGTCCGTCGTGCCGGCGCGACCGGGCAGCTGATCTTCCGTGCTGATTCGGGGTTCTGGTCGCGCAAGGTCATCACCGCCTGCACCGACCACGGTGCGCAGTTCTCGATCACCGTGGCCCGCCAACCCGTCATCACGAACGCGATTGAGCAGATCCCCGAAGATGCCTGGGTCGATATCGCCTACACCGCCGGCGGCACCGCCCAGGTCGCCGAGACCGTCTGGGACGGCTGGCGGCTGATCGTGCGCCGCACCCGGATCGAGGACGACCCCGACCTGCCGGTGCTGTTCGCGGGCTGGCGCCACCACGCCTTTGTCACCAACCGTCCCGGCGACGCCGTCACCGTCGATCGTGACCACCGGGCCCACGCCGTCGTGGAGTTGGCGATCCGTGACCTCAAGCACGGCGCCGGGTTGAACCACTGCCCCTCGGGCAAGTTCAACGCCAACGCTGCCTGGCTGCTGGCGGCCACGCTCGCGCACAACCTCATCCGCTGGACCCAGCTGCTCGGCAAGCTCGAGACCACCCGGCTGGCCAACGCCAAGACCTTCCGGCGGCGGCTACTGACGATCCCCGGACGGCTCACCCGCTCCGCACGCCGATGGACACTGCACCTGCCGACCCGCTGGCCCTGGCAGCACGTCTTCAAGGACACGCTCGCACGACTCCGCGCCCTACCCGCGCCCATGTGACCGTCTTGGCTCCGCCACCCGCCCCGCGGGAGCGCCAGCCTGCCCCGGCATCACCAATCCGCACCCGGCGATGCTCCATGAGCGCCTCCGCGGAGTCGCCCACCAGCAGCGCCCGCCCCGAGACACCTCGGGCTGGCCACCAACATGGTCACCAGCGAGAAACGGTGGATTCAGGCTGAGCGCTGCCCCTCGCCGCCCCACGGGGCACCGGCTCGTCGGCTGACGCCGGGCGTGGCGAGACCGCCCGGCAGGGCCATGAGGCAGAGTGATCGGCATCCGCCCATCGGACGGGGCACTCCAGTTCCCGGGGCCGTGTGGGTCGGGTGGGCCACCCGCGGGTCTCACGTCGAGGGGGCACCTGCAGGTACCGGGGAGCCGAGGCCGGCTCAAAAGCCGTCGTCGACCTCGACGACCGAGCGCTCGCCTCCGTGCATGCCGCGAAGAAGGCCGGCACGGGCGAAGTGACGCACCATCGCGGTCACATCCGCCTCGATGCGCTCGCGCTCCACAGAGAAGATGGGAGCCAGCTCGTCCACGATGTCGGCGATGGGCGTCCCCCCATCGAAGAACGCGTGCACGAGGGTGGCGACCCGGTCCAGCTGGTGCAGCGCGCCGGTGTCGTCCTCGTAGAGCACGGCTTCGTCGCCGACCGGGATCGTCACGATTCGCGGGTCGAGTGCCGGCACGTAATCGGGCCCGATGTCGTCCGGCTCCACGCCTGGTGTGCCCGCACCGCTCCGCGACGCTGCCTCGGAGGTCACGATCGGGCCTCCTCCCTGTGCAGGATGCGCCGGATCGACTGGTGGTAGCCGTAGCCGCCGGTGCTGCTCGTGCCCACCAGCACGACGCCCGCCACCATGGCGCGGAGGCGGGTCAGCTGTTCGGTCGACTGCTTCGCTAGCTGCCAGGAGGTCTTGCCGCTACGCGCGACCAGCAGCAGCGCATCGATTGACGGAGCGAGCGACGCCGCTTCGTTGGTGACCAGAAGCGGGCCGGTGTCGAAGACCACCATCTCGGCGTGGGCCCTCGCCTGCCGGACGAGCTCCGCGCCGTGGGGCGTCAGCCACGGCGGGGCCAGCCCGGGGCTGCCCGAGCGCAGGACCGAGACGTGGGGGAATCTCGACGGTTGTATGAGACTGCCCAGGCTGTTCGGCTGGAGCTCGGCGAGGTCGCGCAACCCGGGACCGGGCTCCAGGCCGAGCAGCTCGCCGACCGTCGAGCGGCGGAAGTCGCAGTCCACGACCAGGACGTGGCGACCCAGCTCGGCCATGGACACGGCCAGGTTCGCGGCCACGGTCGACTTGCCCTCGCCGGTGCTCGGCGAGGTGACCAGGATCGTCGTGGGCTCTCCGCCGTCGCTGACGGCCTCGGCCGTGCCCATCGAGCCGTTGCTGGTCGGGGCGGACCGATCGAGCCGCCAGCGTGGTGCCAGCTGGATCGACAGGCGCAGGGACCGGAAGGACTCGGCAGCCTCCGATGCTGGCTCCGACTCCACCACCAGCGCCCGGCCCTGGCGATACTCACGCGTCTGCGGAGGCAGCTGCGCCGACACCGGAAGACCGAAGGCCTCTTCGGCCTCCTCCCGCGTACGCACACGCGTGTCGACCCGATCCAGGCCGAAGACCACGGCGAGGCCCAGGGCCGCAGCGACCAGCGCAGCGAGCGCGATGCGAAGCGCATTGTTGGTGGGCATGTCGAGCGCGGCGAGCCCATCCGAGGCGACCATGACCGGCTCCGGGTCATGGATGACCTCGAAGGTGGCTCCCGACGCCTCCGTGCTGCTGAGCTCGCGCAGCTCGCCCTGGATCATTCCGTACTGGTCGACGAGGACCGACAACTCGGCCTCGGCCAGGCGCCAGTCCAGGGTCCCCTCCCCCAGGTCGCGCTGCTCGGCGACGAGCTCGCCGATCCGCTCATCGGTGGACTGGAGCCGATCGCGCGCGCGCTCGATCTGCTCCTGCTGGTTGGTCTGCGCACGGTCGTCGAAGTGGCGTGTCACCTCGTTGGCGTAGGTGGTCACCAGGTCCCTGGCCGTCGTGGCCGTGGGCTGCAGGCCCGTGATGCTCAAGGTCCCGAGGCTGTCATCCGCCTCGATCTCGACCAGCGCGGCCGCTCCGACCTCGAGGCGATCGTCGAGGCGCTCCTCCACGGCGCTGACGATGGCGTCCTGCCGAGCGATCATCGCGACCAGGTCGAGGTCCTCGGTCGTCGGCGTGGTGCGGCCGCGTATCAGCACGCTGGTGGCCCGGTAGTCGACGCCCCGCTCGGCGACGTCCTCGGGTGGGTCGCTGACCTCCGGTGGGCTTGGCAGAGCGAGCCAGGCGAGCCCGATACCGACTCCCAGGGCGGCCACGACGATCGGCCACCGCCGTCGCACCGGCTCCAGGTAGCGCTGCAGGGGATTCTCCCCGTTCATGCGTGCTCCCATCGCTCGTGCTGTGCCGGCTCCGCTGTCCACGTCGGCAGGCGGATCAGCTCCGCTTCGTGGTGCGCCAGGTCGAACAGCAGGCGCCGCGCAACCGGCTCGTCGTGCTCCTCGGCGGACCGCTGCAGCTCGTCGAGAGAGCGGTCCAGCACCTGCTCGCCCAGCAGTGGAGGGCACAGCTGCTTGATCTTGGGGTGCGTCGTCGACGTCACGTGCTCCTGGGCGGAGGACAGCTCCTCGGTGAGTCGCTCGCCCGGCCGCAGGCCCGTGATGTCGATGCGGATGTCCACGCCAGGCCGCAGGCCGGCCAGCGAGACCATCCGATGGGCCAGATCGAGGATGTGGACCGGATCGCCCATGTCCAGCACGAACACCTCACGTCCGCGGGCGAGCGCTCCCGCCTGCAGCACCAGCTGGACGGCCTCGGAGATGCTCATGAAGTAGCGGGTCATGTCGGGATGGGTCACCGTGACGGGACCGCCACGGCGGATCTGGCGCACGAACGAGGGCACGACGCTGCCCCGGCTTCCCAGGACGTTGCCGAAGCGCACGGCGCACCAGGCGGCATCCACAGGGGCGGCATGGAGCACGATCTGCTCGCAGACACGCTTGGACGCGCCCATGACGCTGGTCGGATTCACCGCCTTGTCCGTAGAGATCAGCACGAAGGCCCCGACGCCGTGCTCGCGTGCCGCCAGGGCGACGTTGCGGGTCCCCAGCACATTGGTCGTGACGGCCTCGCAGGGATGGCCCTCAAGCAGCGGCACATGCTTGTTCGCCGCCGCGTGATAGACGATCTCGGGGCGTACCTCCGCGAACAGGCGCTCCACCCCCTGCCCGTCCCGCACGTCGAGCAGGACCTGCTCACAGGGAGCCGCGATCTCAGCGACGGCGTCGAAGAGATGGGTCTCGTCGCGATCGACCAGCACCAGTCGGGCCGGGCCGTACAGCGCCAGCTGCCGGGCGATCTCCGAGCCGATCGAGCCGCCGCCCCCGGTCACCAGCACCCGGCGGCCTCGCACCATCGACTCGAGCGCGGTGAGATCGGTGACGACCTGCTGCCGGCCGAGGAGGTCATCGATGGACAGATCGCGCACGTCGCGCAGGTGCGGGGAGCCGTTGACCAGCTCCGAGACCCGGGGCAGGACCTTGAGCTCGGCTCCCAGCTCCGCGGTGCGCTCGGCGACCCGCTGGACGAGCTCGGACGTCGCCGAGGGGATCGCCAGAAGCACTTGATCGACCTTGAGCGGAGCGCCCACCTCGGCGAGCTCGTCGACCGTGCCGAGGATGGGAAGGTCGGCCAGGCGTCGCCCGAGCTTGCGCGGGTCGTCGTCGACGAGCGCCACCGGCTGCAGGTGCGTCACGTCGTCGCGATCCAGCTCACGCAGCAGCGCAGCGGCGGACTGACCCGCGCCCACGATCATGATGCGCGTCTCGCCCCGGGGCCAGCGTCGACGCGCGAAGAGACGGGAGTGAAACCGGAGGAGGCCGAACAGGCCCATGGCCAGGCCCGCGCCGATGATCACCACGGACAGGGGCACCAGGCGTGGCAGAACCAACAGCGCGGACGTGAGCACCACGAGCCCGAGGAGGCCCGCCGCCAGCAGCCGCTGGGCCTCGCGGATGCTGGCCTGCTCCCAGACCGGCCCGTAGAGACCCGCGACCCAGTTCGCGCCGACGTGCACGGCCATCGCCAGCGGCAGGAACAGCCTGAACCCCGACCAGGCCTCGATCGGCACCTCCGTGTCGAACCGTGCGACGAGCATGCCCGCGTAGGCGACGCCGACCAGCCCGAGGTCCAGCACGACCAGCGGCGTGTGGCCGCGCATGCGCGCGGACCTGCCCACCGCCCGCTGCCAGAGCCGCGACCGCAGCCGATCGCGAGGGCCGATCACCGTCATCGCGGCCCCCCCGTGCCTGGCTGCGCCCAGACCACCAGGCCGACGTGCGTCATCGCCGCCAACGCCGCGGTGACGTCGCGCTGCGCCGTCCCCCGGCCCACGTCGAAGAGGTCGCAGATGGCCACGATCATCTCGTCCGGCCGGGTCCGGCCGTCGCACAGCTCCCAGATCGCGCGGGCGGTGGGATTGAGCAGCAGCGTGCTGGACTGGTCGGGCACCGCGACCACGCAGTCGCTGCCGTCGTCGACGAGGAGCACGTCGTCCCGGCGCGTCGGGAGGGTGGGTGACGAGATCATGGCGTGCTCCCTTCCACGGTGAGCTCGAGCTCGCTCTCGAGCCCGTGGTTGACGACCAGCGAGATGGCCTCCACGCGCGAGTGGACGTCCAGCTTCCGCAGGATGCGCTGCACGTGCGTTCGCGCCGTCTGCGGCGATATCACCAGGCGGGCCGCCATGCGGCGATCGTCCAACCCGTCGAGGAGGAGCCCCAGCACCTCGCGTTCACGTGGCGTGAGGCGGTCCAGCAGCTGCGTGGCACGGGTGGCCGCCCGTCGCCGCTCGATGAGTCGCCGCAGGAGCGGCCCCAGCATCGACGGCGGGACGACCGACTCTCCGTCACACAGCGCGTGGATCGCTGCCACGATCTCGGAGAGGTCGCTGTCGCGAGTCAGGTAGCCATCCGCCCCGTCCTCGATCGCCTCCAGCAGCGACTCGTCATCGCCTGGCGCGTCGAAGACCAGCGTCCTCGGGCGCACATCGAGACTGCGGAGTGCAGCATGCACATGGGCTCTCGATCCGTTCGCCCCCGCGATCAGCACCACCTGGGCGCACAGCCGCTGGGCCTGGAGGATGGTGGCCTTCGGGTCACCCGCCGATGCCGTCTCGAGACCGTGCTCGACGGCCAGGCAGCGCGCCATGGCCTCCCGGTGGAGGCGCCGGGGATCGGAGACGACGACCCGTGGCACGCTCACGGCGCACCGTCTCCCCGTGGGTCCGAGCGGACCAGTCCCGCCCGGACAGCCCATGCTGCAGCCTCGGACCGGCTTCTGACCCCGAGCCCGTTCAGGATGTTCTGCAGGTGGGTGCGCAGGGTGTGAGCGGAGACCCCCAGGTGCGCGGCCGCCGCGGTCGCATTCCCCTCCATGACCAGTGCGCGGAGCACTTCCACCTCACGCGGCGTGAGCGCATGGCGGTCCGCATCGGGGACGAGCGAGATCGGAGAACGGGCATGCTCATCGT
The DNA here is from genome assembly GCA_007123425.1 of Nitriliruptoraceae bacterium. Lineage (GTDB taxonomy): Bacteria > Actinomycetota > Nitriliruptoria > Nitriliruptorales > Nitriliruptoraceae > SKLC01. The sequence goes on along the minus strand of SKLC01000446.1, from coordinate 1,677 downwards.
CGCCCGCGATGGTGGCAAGGAGGCGGTCGAGGGGCGCGTCGGCGGCGACCCAGGCGTCCACGGCGACATCCGTCGGCGGCGGGGATCCCTCGGTGACCGCCACCACCCGTCCGGCATTCGGCGGGATGTTGCTCGCGGCCCACGCCAGCACCGTCGGCGCATCGACCGACAGGTCGAGGACGATGACGTCCACATCGGCGGCGGGGGCGTACGTGCCGCTCGGCGGGTGGCTCTCGAAGGCCGCGGCGGTGGACCGGCAAGCGGTCGCCAGCGAGGCGCTGGCCGCGAGGGCAGTGCCCACCACGACGCCCGACTCCCAGGACACGGTCGCTGCCACGTCATCCCTTCCATCGGCGCCGAAGGGCAACGCGCCCCCGTGACGTTTCCATGACACGAGCCCGAGACTGCGACAGCCACCGAGCGCCGACCACGTCCGACGACACGTCCCCACTGTGGCGTTCGTCACCTTTGCCACGCGCTGGGGCGAGCCGTTCACCCTGTGTTCACCTGGTGCCCCGTCGACGTCTCACCGGTGGGCCTCGCCCTCGGGCGGAGGGCCTGGCTCCCCCGCTCCGTGCGCCAGCTCGTCCGACTCGTCCGCGCCCGTCCCCGAGGCCTGGCGGAACTCGCGGACCGAGGTGCCGATCGCGCTGGCCAGGCCGGGCAGCTTCCGCGCCCCGAACAGCAGCAGCACGATGAACAGGATGACGATCAGTTCGGTTCCGCCGGGGAGCGTGGGCATCGAATCCCTCCGTGGTCGGCCGCATGTCCGCGGCAGCTGCCTTCTCGTGCGGTGACCCGAGCCCGGTTCCCGAGCTGGCCGTGTGTCGCGCCGCGGGCACGTCCGTCAGACGGTCGGCGTCTCCGGCGGGGCCGTCGGCTCGTGGGGGTCCGCGGCCATTGGTGGAGGATCGGTCGGCATGTCGTCGTCGCCGTGAGCTCCCACGTCCAAGACCTCGGTGTCAGCCTCGACGGCGCTCGCGCCGGGATCAGCAAGGTCACGACGCAGTTGGCGCAGCTCGGTGCCCAGCCCCTCAGCGTTCGCCTCCGCCTTGAGATCGCGCAAGGCGACATGCGCCTCCCGCTGGAGCCGTGCGAAGACCTTTGCGATGTCGCGGGCAGCCTTGGGCAGTCGTTCAGGACCCACGGCCACGAGCGCCACCACCATGATGACCAGCAGTTCCTGGAACCCTGGCATCGCGCTCTCCCGTGTCGTCGCCCCCACGTTCCGCAGCATCGGCGCCGTGGCCTCCGGGTGCAACGCCCTCTGTACGACCTGTGACATCCGCGCCGCACGAACGTCGCCCAACCAGCGTCGATCGATGCGATCACCCATGACTGGTGCCGTCCGGACGGGACGATCGCGGCCGGCCTCGTGAGATCCACGATCCAGGATCCTGTTGCGCCGGCATTCCGGGGTGGTCGTGTGCAAGATGACACGGACATGCGCGCGGGCTGTGGGGTTCGGTCGCGCGCGCATCGCAACGTTGCGGCCATTGGTGCCGACGTCGTAAAGGCGAGTTCGTACGGCGTCGATCCCGAGCGAAGCGCGTGACCGAGACGCGATCCGTCACCGCTCGGCCTCAGCCGTCGCCAACGGAGTACCGATGCCCCAGACCCGCAGGACCATGCCGCTCGTGAGCCTCGTAGCCGCCTTCGTGCTCACCCTGACCATGG
>SKLC01000212.1 GCA_007123425.1 Nitriliruptoraceae bacterium | reverse complement strand
GCCGCGCTCGCGACGTAGCCCAGGACGTCCAGGGGCAGGCCGAACTCGTCCCGGAAGGTCGGCACGAACAGGCCGTAGGCCTGCCGGCCGATGCCGTAGGTCGCCACCAGAGCCAGCAGGCCCGCACCCCCCACACGGGAGGCGGGGCTGAGTCGCATGTCGGTCCTTCACGCCATCGCGCCGCGCGCCGTCCGCGGCCTGGGGCCGTGTGCCTATCACCACCGATCGCCGGGCACCGCGTCCGTTCGGCAGTACGGCGCGGGGCCCCGCCCCCGGGCGCGGCCCGACGGACGCCGCCGACCCCCACATGCGGGGGATGGCGCCGGCCGGCAGAGCCGGCCTAGCCTCGATGCGACCGGGAGAGGGACGGGGACGAGATGGGCATCGGTGCGTGCACCCGTGCACGCGACCGGCTGCGCACGGCCGAGGCCGCGGAGCTGTCCTCGACGCAGCTGTGCGAGGAGATCGTGCGGGCCTTCCACCTCGTCACGCGCTTCTACGGGTGCGCGCTCATGACCACCGACCCGGAGACGATGCTGCCCTCGGGCGGCCTCGTCGAGGGCTTCAGCCCCGACCACTGCGCCCCCTTCTGGGACAACGAGCTCGCCGACCCCGACGTCAACAAGTTCGTCGACCTCGCGCGCAGCCCCGACCCGGTGGCCACGCTGGCGGAGGCGCTCGACGGTGAGCTCGAGCGCTCGCCCCGCTACCGGCGCCTGTACGCCGGGCTGGGCGTGGCCGACGAGCTGCGCGTCGCGTTCATGGCGGGCGGCTCCTGCCTCGCGGTGGGCGTGTTCGTGCGCGCCGAGGCCGACGGGCCCTTCACGGCCGGCGAGCTCACCGACGTCCGCGCGCTGCTGCCGGTGGCCACGGCGGCGCTGCGCCGGGCGCTGGGCCGGATGCTCACCGAGGCGAGCGCGACCGCCCCGGTGGTGATCCTGCTGGATGCCGAGGGGGCCGTCACGGCCATGAGCGCGGGCGGTCGGCGGGTCCTCGACGAGCTTCGCCTCAACGTCGACGGCGAGGTGCCCGGCATCATCCATGCCGCGGCCAGCCGCGTGCGGCAGAGCCGGGTGCCCACGACGCTGACCACGCGCCTGCGCACCCGCAGCGGCCGGTGGCTGCGGCTCCACGTCGCACCGATGGAGGGCTCCCGCGGCACGGTGGCGCTCACCGTGGAGCCCGCGCCGCCCGACGACCTCGTGCGGGTGCTGCTCGAGTCCTACGGGCTCACGCCGCGCGAGACCGAGATCCTGCTGCGCCTGTGCCGCGGCCTGTCGACCAAGGAGATCGCCGCCGAGCTGGTGATCTCCGCCCACACCGTGCGCGATCACCTCAAGGCGATCTACGACAAGGCCGGCGTGGGCAGCCGGGGCGAGCTGGTCGCGCAGCTGTTCTCCAACCACGTGCTCGACCGGTTCCACGGCAGCGTCGCCCACGTGGACGCCGCGAGCGCCTAGACGGCTCCCGGCCACGCCGTCGCGCTGCGGGCCTCCACGCTCCAGTGCTCCTGGCTCCGGTCCTCGCCGCTCCGGTCCTCCACGCTCCACGTGCCGGGCGAGTCGAACGGCTCGCGGCCGCCTGCCCCGCCGCACACCGGGCCGCCGAGGACCCTTGTGTTCTTACTACGGATCTCGTAGCGTCACCCGGGCGCCGGGCCGGGGAGGGTCCGGGTTTCGGGAGACGAGGCGGGGGAGAGGCATGACCCATCTGTGTATCGAGCGGCGGCGGTCGGCGGCCGCTGCGCGACTGATCGGCCTGCTGGCGATCGGCGCGCTGGTCCTGGCGGGCTGCGCGCCCGCGGAGGAGGCCGCCCCGGGGGCGGCGACCGGTGAAGGCGACGCGGACCACGACAGCGCCGTCGGCGAGCCCGACGGCGAGCCGAGCGTCGGCGGCGCGGTGGCGGTCGGGCTGGAGGCGGAGTCCGCCGGCTGGGCGCCGTGGGAGGACGCGTTCGCCCCGCCGAGCCACCTGGTCGGCCGGTCGTTCTACGACCCGCTGATGGACCGTGACAGCGACGGCATGCCACAGCCCTATCTCGCCGAGTCCATGGAGCCCGACGACGACTTCACCGCCTACACCCTCACCCTGCGCGAGGGCGTCGAGTTCCACGACGGCGAGCCCCTGGACGCCGACGCGGTGGTCGCCAACCTCGAGCGCCATCTCGAGCCCGGCGCGGTCACCTCGGGGGGGATGGCCCCGGTGGAGAGCGTCTCGGCCGAGGACGAGCTGACGGTGCGCATCGAGCTGGACCAGCCCCACGTGGCCTTCTCCGACTACCTGGTCGGCCAGATCGGCTACATGGTCTCTCCGGCGGCGTTCGACTCCGCCAGCGAGCAGCCGGTGGGCACCGGGCCGTTCGTGTTCGAGTCGTGGCAGCGCGACCAGGAGCTGCTCGTCAGCCGCAACGAGGACTACTGGCGCGACGGCCTGCCCTACCTCGAGGAGATCTCGTTCCGCCCGATCCCCGACGAGGACACCCGCCTGCAGAGCCTCTTCTCGGGCGACCTGCAGGTGATCCAGACGCTGCGCCAGGGCCAGATCGCGCAGGCCCGCGAGCGCGCCGACGAGTTCAACCTGTTCGAGCACATCGGCAACGACGCCGGCGGCGCGATCTACAACATGCAGGAGCCGCCGGTGGACGACGTGCGCGTACGCCAGGCCGTCGCCCACGCGCTCGACCAGGACGAGCTCATCGAGGTGCTGGGCGGGACCGGCATGACCCCGCCCGCCCACGGCGTGTTCAACCCCGACTCGCCCTGGTACGACCCGGAGATGGAGGACATCTGGCCGGGACACGACCTCGAGCGCGCGCAGGAGCTGATCGATGAGTACGTCGAGGACCCCGATCGCTCCGATGGGCGGGAGCCCGGCGAGCCGGTCGAGTTCACCTTCGACATCCCGCCCGACCCCAGCCTGCTCGAGATCGCGGCCGCCTACCAGGCCCAGATCGGCGAGATCGGCATCGAGATGGAGATCCGCAACGTCGATCAGGCCACCCACGTCCAGGAGGCCATCGGCACCCCGCCGGACTTCGTGGGCGACTACCAGGTCAAGGCGTGGCGCATCGGCGAGGAGTCCGATCCCGACTGGATGGTCCCCTACTACGCCCCCGGGTCGCCGTCGAACTTCCCCAACATCGAGTCCGACGAGCTCATGGGGCTGCTCCTGGAGGCGCGCCAGACCCCCGAGCTCGAGGACCGGCGCGAGCTGTACCACCAGGTCAACGCGCTGTTCGCCGAGGAGGTCCCGTTCACCCTCAGCGGCCACACCGCCAGCCTGCTGGGCACCGACCCGGACCTGTACGGCTTCGACGAGTACGAGCTGCCCGACGGCCAGGACGGCGTGGCCCACCCCGAGTCCGTCGGGCGCTGGACCCACGTCTGGCTCGACCGCTGATCTGGTCCGGTCGGCGGGGCCTGCGGGCGGGCCCCGCCGACCAGGCGGTCCGTCTCGGCCAGCCGGTCGGCACACCGCTGGCGGCACCGGGAAGAATCCCGGGGCGCGGCGCGTTCGGGAGAAATATCCGGACATTTAGTTCGTGGTGGGCCGCCGCCAGACCGACGACGAGGTGCCCGTGGACGCGCTGACGCCCGACATGATCCTGGTGCTGGCGGTGCTCGCCGGCGCCATCGCCATGTTCGTCACCGAGATCGTGCGCATCGACGTCGCCGCGATCCTGGTGATGGTGGTGGTCGGCCTCACCGGGCTGGTGCCGGCAGCCGACGTCTTCGGCGGCTTCTCCTCGAACGCGGTGATCTCCATCATCGCGGTGATGATCCTGGGCGCCGGCCTCGACCGCGTGGGCGTGATGCGCGACGTCGCCGCGTTCCTGCTGCGGGTCGGCGGCGAGACCGAGCGTCGCGTGCTGGTCTCGGTGTCGGCGACGGTGGGGGCGATCAGCGCCTTCATGCAGAACATCGGGGCGGCCGCGCTCTTCCTCCCCGTGGTGGAGCGGGTGGGTGAGCGCACCGGCCTGGCCGTCTCGCGGCTGCTGATGCCGATGGGGTTCGCCGCCATCCTCGGCGGCACCCTCACCCTGGTGGCCTCCGGCCCGCTGATCCTGCTCAACGACCTGCTCGCCTCCTCCGCCGAGAACATCGGGCAGGAGATCGAGCCGTTCGGCCTGTTCGCGCCCACGCCCATCGGCGTCGCCCTGCTGGTGGCCGGCATCACGCTGTTCGCAGTGGCCGGACGCTGGCTGCTGCCCAACGTCGCCGCGGACCGCGAGCACGCCGCCGCCCTGCCGGACGTGGCGGCGACCTACGGCCTCGACCGCGCGATGCGGCCGGTGTGGGTGCCCGAGGGCAGCGCGATCACCCGGCACGACGTGGAGCGGCTCGAGGCCGAGGCGCCCGGCGTGCTGATCGCGGCCGTGAGCGGCCCCGACGGGGTGCAGGTCGCCCCGCCCCGCGAGGAGCGGCTGCACGGCGACAGCGTCGTCGGCATCGTCGGCGACGAGGACCGCGTGGCGGCGTTCCTCGACGAGCACGGGCTGCAGGAGTCCGCCGAGGACCCGTTCGCGAGCCTGCGCGACGACGATCGCGCCGGCATGGCCGAGATCGTGGTGCGGCCCGGCAGCCCCGCGGTGGGCCAGCGGGTGCGCGACCTGCGACTGCGCAAGCGCTTCGGGGTGACCCTGCTCGCCGTGCACCACGGCGGGGAGGTCCTCACCGACGACCTGCGAGAGCAGCGCCTGGCGGCCGGTGACGTGCTGGTCGTCTTCGCCCCGTGGGAGCAGCTGGCCGCGGTGGCCGACGAGCAGTCGTTCGTCGTGCTCACCGACCACCCGCCCGAGCCGCCCCGCACCTCGAAGCGGTGGTGGGCCCTGGGCGCCTTCGCGCTCGCGCTGACCCTGGTGATCTTCACCGACCTGCAGCTCTCGCTCGCGCTGATGACGGGGGCGATCGCGCTGCTGATCTCGCAGGTGCTCACCCCCGACGAGGCCTACCGCGCCGTGTCGTGGAAGACGGTGTTCCTGCTGGCGGCGCTGATCCCGCTGGGACAGGCGGTCGAGGACACCGGCACCGCCGCCTGGATCGCCGAGGGCGTCATCGGCGCCACCGGCGATCTGCCCACCTGGGGCATCCAGCTCACCATCGCCGTGCTCGCGACGATCTTCACGCTCGTGGTCTCCAACGTCGGCGCCACCGTGCTGCTGGTGCCGCTGGCCGCCAACGTGGCCGTGGGCGTGGGCGCGGACCCCGGCCAGTTCGGCCTGATCGTGGCGATCGCGGCCTCGAACGCCTTCCTGCTGCCGACCCACCAGGTCAACGCCCTGCTGATGGGCCCGGGCGGCTACCGCGTGGCCGACTACCTGCGAGCGGGCCTGGCGATGAGCGCGCTGTTCCTCGTCGTGCTCGTGCCCGCCGTCAACCTCTTCACCTGACCCCGACCGCGAGCATCCCATCCCGACCCGGGATGCGCACCGACCGAGGAGGACCGCCGATGGACGCCCAGCGATGGGACGAGCGCTACCGCGAGACCGACCTGGTGTGGTCGGCCGGCCCCAACGAGTTCGTCGAGCGCGAGGTGGCCGAGCTCGTCCCGGGGCGTGCGCTGGACCTCGCCGCCGGCGAGGGGCGCAACGCGATCCACCTCGCCGCCCACGGGTGGGAGGTCGAGGCGGTGGAGTTCTCGCCCGTGGCCATCGACAAGGGCCGGGCCCTGGCAGCGCACGGCGGCGTGGAGGTCACCTGGACGCTGGCCGACCTCACCCAGCAGCCACGACTCGCGCCCGCGGACCTGGTGCTGCTGGTGTATCTCCACCTGCCCCCGCCCACCGCCGACGAGGTGCTGCGCCATGCGGCGACGCTGCTGACCCCGGGCGGGACCCTGCTCGTGGTGGCCCACGCTCGCCGCAACCTCGAAGAGGGGTACGGCGGCCCACCCGACCCCGACCTGCTCCCCGAGCCCGAGCAGGTCGCCCGCGTGCTCGCCGACGCCGGCCTCGAGGTGGAGCGCGCCGGCGAGGTGCTGCGCACGGTCCAGACCGAGCAGGGCCCGCGCGAGGCGATCGACCTGCTCGTCCGCGCCCGCGCCGGGGCGGCCGGCTGACCCTCCCCCCGCGCGCGGCCATCCCGGTATGGTGGCGCGGGAATAGTACGGACAATAGCCGCGTTCCCTCTCCCAGCGTTCCCACGCACGTCAGCACCAACCCTCACCACATCCCCGAACCTCCAAGGAGATACCCGTGTCACAGGCCACCGTCTGCGTTCGGCCCGACGAGCTGCAGGGCCGCGTCCAGGACGCGGTCGTCATCGATGTCCGCACCCCCGGCGAGTTCGAGTCCGTCCACATCCCCCACTCGCGCAACGTGCCCCTGGATGAGGTCGAGCAGCACGCCGAGGACCTCCGGCGCGAGGCCGAGGCCGGCAAGGAGGTCGTCCTTGTCTGCCGCTCCGGCTCCCGGGCACACCAGGCCCAGGAGAAGCTCGAGGCCGCCGGCGTCGGGCCGCTGCCGATCCTCGAGGGCGGCGTGGTCGCCTGGCAGAACGACGGCGGCGAGGTCGTCCAGGACGTCATCCGCTGGGACCTCGAGCGCCAGGTCCGCCTGGTGGCGGGCGCGCTCGTGCTGCTGTCCATCCTCGTCAGCATCGTCTTCCCGCCCGCCCGCTACGTCGCCGGATTCGTCGGCGCCGGCCTCGTCTTCGCCGCGGTGACCAACACCTGCGGCATGGCGATGGTGCTCTCCAAGCTGCCCTACAACCGGCCGCGCACCACGTCGGACGCGCAGGAGAGCGCTCCCGCCAGCGCCTGACGCCACGACACCCGGGTCAGCCGGCGACGCGACCACCGTGCCGCACGCAGGGGTGGGCCCACGCGGCCCACCCCTGCAAGCGTTCGGTGCGGGCGTGCCCGCCCGACGCACCGCCACCGCTCGGCCCTCAGCACCCCACCTGCACGCACCCCGCGACACCTGCTCGCCCATCCACGACAGAGGAGACCCCGGTGACCGGTTGGATCGAGCGTCGGGTGCCGCTGGTCCGGCTGCTGCGCCACGGCTACCCGCGGGAGCTGCTGCGCGGCGATCTCACCGCCGGGCTGACCACCGCCGTGATGCTGATCCCGCAGGCCATGGCGTACGCGGCGCTGGCGGGCATGCCGCCGATCACCGGCCTGTACGCCTCCGTGGTCCCCATCTTCGTGTACGCGCTGCTGGGCACCTCGGGGGCGCTCGCCTTCGGCCCCGTGGCGATCGTGGCCCTGCTCACGGCCTCGGCGGTCGGTCCCCTGGCCGGGGGGGACCCGGCGACCTACATCGTCCTGGCGGGGGCGCTCGCGCTGATGGTCGGCGCCATCCAGCTGCTGCTGGGCCTGCTGCGCCTGGGCGCGGTCGTCGATCTGCTGTCCCACTCCGTCATCAGCGGGTTCACCTCGGCGGCCGCGCTGGTGATCGCCGCCAGCCAGCTGCGGGCGCTGACCGGCATCGAGGTCGACGGCGGCGAGACGTTCGTGGCCGAGCTGGGCGCGGTCCTCGGCTCGGTGGGCGAGCTGCACCCGCTGACCTTCGCGGTGGGCCTGGCGGCCATCGCGGGGCTGCTCACGCTCAAGCGGTGGCTGCCGCGCTTCCCGGCCCCGCTGGCCGTGGTCGGGGCGGCCACGCTCGTCGCCTACCTCGCCGGGCTACACGAGGCCGGCGTCGACCTGCTGGGCGAGGTCCCCTCGGGTCTGCCCGGGCCCAGCCTGCCGGCCGTGGGTCTGGCCGAGCTGCAGTCGCTGGCCGTGCCGGCGCTGACCATCGCGCTGCTGTCGTTCATGGAGGGGATCAGCGTCGCCAAGGCCATCGCCGCCAAGACCCGCGATCGCGTCGACTCCTCCCAGGAGCTGATCGCCTCCGGCGGGGCCAACCTCGCGGCCGGCGTCTTCCAGGCCTTCCCCGTGGCCGGCGGCTTCTCGCGCACCGCGGTCAACTTCCAGGCGGGCGCGCGCACCCCGGTCGCCAGCCTCGTCACCGCGGGCACGGTGGCGCTGTCCGTGCTGCTGCTCACCCCGCTGTTCACCTTCATGCCCCGCGCGGTGCTCGCCTCGATCGTGATCGTGGCCGTCGCCGGCCTGGTCGACGTGCGCGGCGCCCGGCGCGCATGGCGCACCGACCGCTGGGACTTCGCGATGCTCGCGGTCACCTTCGCCGCGACGCTGGGGCTCGGCGTGGAGATCGGCATCGGCGTCGGCGTCGCAGCCAGCCTGCTGCTGCTGATCGCGCGCACCGCCCGGCCCCATATCACCGAGCTCGGCTACGCGCCCGCCCTGGGCCACTACCGCAACGTCAGCCGCTATGAGACGATCACCGATCCCCGGGCGCTGATCGTGCGGGTCGACGCGTCGCTGCTGTTCGCGACGGCGCCCACGATCGCCCGGCGGCTCGGGCAGCTCGCCGCGGACCGCGACGGAGAGCTCGAGGCGATGATCCTCGACGCCAAGGCGGTGGCGGACATCGACGGTGACGGCGTGCATGTGCTCGAGGAGCTCGAGCAGGACCTCGCGGCGCGTGGCGTCGAGCTCCACCTGGCCACCGTGCACGGACCGGTCCGGGACGCCCTGACGCGCACCGGGCACTGGCAGCGCTGGTGCGAGCAGGGGCGCACCCACGAGTGCATCGAGGAGGCGCTGCAGGCCCT
>SKLC01000387.1 GCA_007123425.1 Nitriliruptoraceae bacterium | reverse complement strand
GTGGACGTGGGCCCGACCGAGCAGGGCATCGTCGAGGCCGTGGGGGCCGCCGGGCGCCCGGCCCCGCCACGGCCCACCGCGCTCGACGACGAGGTCCGCATCGTGGTCACCGCGTGCCTGCCGGACGCCACGTCGCTGGATCCCGATGACTTCGAGCGCGTGCTGTGCCGCGGGGGCACGGCCGACCACGTCATGGCGTGGTGGCCGACCGGCGACCCGCGCCCCCACGTGCGGGGCACCGTGACCGTCCGGGCGCCCAGCCCCAACGCGGCGCTCTCGACGGTCATGACGACGCTGCACGAGGCCGAGGAGCTGCAGGGCGCGGAGATCACCTACGACCTCGAGCGGGCTCCCCAGCGCCTCGCGGTCTCACTCGACGACCTCACCGTGTCCCGGTCCCCCGACCCCGATCGCGGCGAGGTGCCCGGGCGCGCCGCACCGCCGACCTAGACTCGCGGCTTGCGAACCAGGGGCACCACCCGTGGATCACGAGCCCATGACCGAGGTCGACGCCACCGGGCTGACGTGCCCGATGCCGGTGATCGAGCTGGCCGGCGCGATCGAGCAGGTCGAGGTCGGCCAGCTGGTGCGGCTCGTGGCGACCGACCCGACCGCCCGGGTGGACGTGCCCGTGTGGTGCCGCATGCGCCGACACCGCCTGCACAGCCTCGAGGTCGACGACGACGGGCGACTCGTCTTCGCCATCGAGCGGAGCGTGTGACCTCCCGTGCGCAGCCCCCGCGCGCACAGCCGCGGTCCGCACCGGCCGTGCGACCGTGCCACGAACAGACGATGCAAGCCCCGCTCCCCCGCGCGGCCCGCGCAGTAGGTTGCCGGCGACGCCGAACCTGGAGGGCGACATTGGTCCCCACCACGATGAGAGCGGTCCAGCTCGTCGGCCACGGCGGCCTGGATCAGCTGGTCTACCGCGAGGACGTCGAGGTCCCACGCCCCGCCGAGGGCGAGGTGCTGATCGAGGTCAGCGCCTGCGGGATGAACAACACCGACGTGTGGGTCCGTGAGGGAGCCTACGGCGAGGAGACCGATCCCGGCGCCGTGTCCACCTGGCGTCGCGGGCGGTCCACGCTGACCTTCCCTCGGATCCAGGGCACCGACACGGTGGGCGCAATCGTCGCGGTGGGGCCCGACGTCGACGAGTCGCGCGTGGGCCAGCGCGTCATCGTGGACTTCAGCATCTACAACCGGCCCGAGGGCGACGAGAGCCTCGCCGACATCGACTACATCGGCCACGGTCGCGACGGCGGCTACGCCGAGTACACCTCGGTGCCCACGGAGAACGCCCATCCCATCGACAGCCAGTACTCCGACGCGGAGCTGGCCACCTTCTGCTGCGCCTACCTCACCGGCGAGCACATGCTGGACCGGGCCCGGCTGGCCGAGGGCGAGCGCATCCTGGTCACCGGCGCGTCCGGCGGCGTGGGCTCGGGGATCATCCAGCTCGCCCGGGCCCGCGGCGCGATCCCCTACGCGGTCACCAGCCCCGGCAAGGAGCAGGCGCTGCTCGACATCGGCGCCGAGGGCACGATCCTGCGCGGCCAGGGCGACCTCGTCGAGCAGGCCGCCGAGGTCACCGGGGGCGCGCCGATCGATGTCGTCGCCGACCTCGTCGCCGGGGCGATGTTCAACGACCTGCTGCGCATCCTGAGGCCCGAGGGGCGCTACACCACCTCGGGCGCGATCGGGGGCCCCGTGGTGGACCTGGACCTGCGCACGATGTACCTCAAGCAGCTCGAGCTCCACGGCTCCTCCCAGGGGACCCGCACCGCCTTCCGCCGGCTCAAGCGCTACATCGAGCGCGGCGACATCAAGCCCCTGCTGCACGGCACCTATCGCCTCTCGGACTTCCACGCCGCCCAGCAGGAGTTCATGGACAAGCGCTACATCGGCAACCTCGTCGTGGTCCCCGACAGCAAGTGGGACGAGATCGGAGCACCGCATGCTGCTTAGGCCCGGCCACCGCATGCGCGGCCTGGAGCTGGTCGACACCCAGGCCGGCGGCGACGTCAGCCGCATCGTCATCGGCGGCGTGTCCCAGATCCCCGGCGGCTCGGCGCTGGAGAAGATGCGCTACCTCGAGCAGGAGGGAGACGGGCTGCGACGCCTGCTGCTCAACGAGCCCTACGGCGACCCGGCGATGTCGATCGACCTCATCGTCGAGCCCCAGCACCCCGAGGCGCAGGCCGGCTACATCATCATGGAGGCGATGGGCTATCCCCTGTACTCGGGGTCGAACACGATCTGCACCGCGACCGCCGTGCTCGAGACCGGCATCGTGGAGATGCAGGAGGGCCTGCAGGAGCTCGTCCTGGAGTCCCCGGCCGGCCTGGCCCGGATCACCGCGCGCAACGTCGACGGCCGGGTCCAGTCGGTCACCACGCAGGGCGAGCCCGCCTACGTCGCGGCTCGGGACCTGCACATCGAGCTTCCCACCTACGGGCCGGTGAGCTACGACGTCGTCTGGAGCGGCGCCTTCTACGCGCTGGTCGACGCCGAGAAGGTCGGCTTCGCGCTCGTGCGCGACGAGGAGATCGCCATGACGGCGTTCGCCGACGAGTTCGTCCGCACGGTCAGGCCCGAGTTCGTCGAGGTCCATCCCGATCTCGGGGACGTGGGTCCGCTGCCGTTCGTCCACTTCTGCGGGCCGCTCGAGCCCATCGACGGCGAGGGGTTCCGGTCCCGCTCGGCCACCTACGTGCACCCGGGCGTGATCTGCCGCAGCCCCACGGGGACGGGGACCTCGGCCCGGCTCGCGCGCATGTACGAGCAGGGGCGGATCCACGAGGGCCAGTGGCTCGACACCATCTCGCCACGGGAGTCGACCTTCCGGGGCACGGTGCTGGGTCCGGCGCGCGTCGGCGTCCACGACGCCCTGCACAGCCACATCACCGGCCGTGCCTGGATCCTGGCGCACTCCCAGATCCTGGTCGACCTCGACGACCCGCTCGTGGACGAGAGCGATCTCGAGCACCTGCTCGGCTGACGTCGGGAAGGGCCCCCGACATCGCCCGACCCGCCCCCACGGGGCTCGACGGGGTGGTGCTGCGGCCATCTGGACCCGTCCGTGAGGCCGCTGTCCCGGCCTGCCCCCGCCGACGTCACCTGGCTGATCGGCCGAGGGCTGGCCCCGGGGCCGGTGAGGGGCCCTACCTACGTTCGGCCGCGGCGGTGGGAGATCTCCCCGCCAGCGGAGGAGAGGCACGTCCGTGGCCGACCTGGGGCTGGGGACGACCGACGATGTGGTCGCGGTGGCGATCACCGTCGGCCTGCTGGTGCTTCTCGCCCTCGGGATCGTCGAGCGTCGCCGCCATCGGGCCGACCTCGGCCGCGTGGCGCTGCGGGTCAGCGTCAACGGCAGCCGCGGGAAGTCGACGGTGACGCGCCTGCTCACGGGCGCGCTGACCGAGGCCGGCTACCGCGCCCTGGGCAAGACCACCGGAACGGAGCCCAGGCTGCTGATCGGCTGGACGGGTGACGAGGAGGACGTGCTGCGCCGGCCCGAGGGGCCCAACATCAGCGAGCAGCGCCACGTCGTCCGGCGTGCCGCGCGCGAGGGCGTCGACGCCATGGTCGCCGAGTGCATGGCGGTCAACCCCGAGTACCAGGACACGTTCCATCGCGAGATGCTGGACGTCAACGCCCTGGTGATCTGCAACGCCCTGGAGGACCACCTCGAGGAGATGGGCCCGACCGCGGCGGACGTGGCCGAGGTGTTCGCGGGCTCGATCCCCGCGGGCGGGAGGGTGGTGGTCACCCCGGAGCGCCACCTGCCCACCTACCGGGCTGCCGCCGACCAGAGGGGCGCGCAGCTGCTGCTGGCCGACCCGGCCGGCGTCACCGAGGAGCAGCTGGCCGGGTTCGATCACCTCGTGCTGGCGGAGCACGTCGCGCTCGTCCTCGCGCTGACCCGGGACCTCGGCATCCGCGACGACGTGGCGCTGCGGGGCATGCGCGCCGCGCCCGTGGACCCCTACGCCATGCGGGTGACCGAGATCGGGGACGTGGACGAGCCGGCGTACTTCGTCAACGGCTTCGCGGCCAACGACCCCACCTCGACCCTCGCCGTGTGGGAGCACCTCCAGGAGCGCGGGCTGCCGTCGGAGCGGCTGACCGTGATCGTCAACTGCCGCGAGGACCGGATGGAGCGCACGCAGGTCTTCGCGAGCGACGTGCTGCCGCAGCTGCCCATCGACACGCTCGTCGTCACGGGGCGGCAGGCCCGGCCGATCCTGCATGCGGCCAACGGCGGCGGGGGGCTCGAGGTGGCGCAGGTCCTCGACCTCACCGGCGCCACGCCCGAGCAGGTCGTCACGGCCCTCGAGGGCACCCTCAGGCGGCGCATCGTGTACGGCGTGGGCAACCTCCACGGCGGTGGCGCACAGCTCGTGGCGGCGCTCGAGCGGCTGCGGACCTCGTCGCCGACGGCGCCCATCGACCACCAGCCCGAGCAGGGGGTCGCCTGATGTTCGGTACGGAGCTCTACCTCTCGCTCGTGCTGGGCGTGGTCGTCAGCCTGGTCTACGCCGAGCGCACCGGCGTGATCCCCGCGGGCCTGGTGGTGCCGGGCTACCTCGCGCTCGTCCTCGACCAGATGCTGTTCGTCGGCGCGATCTTCATCATCAGCTTCGTCACGTTCGTGGTCGTCCACTTCGGGGTCTCGAGGCTCGTGATCCTCTACGGCCGCCGCCGGTTCGTGGCGATGCTCGGGGTGGGGATCGTCCTCAAGCTCGCCTTCGACGCGCTGTATCCGGCCATGCCCTTCGAGGTGTACGAGTTCCGGGGCATCGGCGTCATCGTGCCCGGGCTGATCGCGAACTCCATCGCGCGGCAGGGCGTGCCCCACACGGTGATCTCGACGCTGCTGCTCTCGGGGGTGACGTTCCTGCTCGTCTTCGGGGTCAGCGTGGTGCTCTCGTGAGCCGCCGATGACCGACACGGAACCGCCGATCGACGCTGCCCCGACCACGCGGCGGGGTCGCCTGCAGCGCCGACTGCGGCGCGCGAGGAGGACCGCGGGGCGGGACTCGCTGCTCGGGCTGGTGGTCAGCGTCCTGGTCGTCGCGAGCGTGCACGCCACCGGGGTCCTCGAGGGCGAGCCCGCGGCGGCCTCGGGCTTCGACGACGAGGCGGCGCTGACCGCCGTGATGGTCGGGGACCTGATGTTCGCCCGGCACGTGGAGCGGGCCGCCGAGCAGCGGGGCCACGACGCGCTGCTGGCGGACGTGGCGCCCCTGCTGGAGGCCGATTACGTCACGGGCAACCTCGAGCAGGTGATCAGCGACCGGGTCGACGAGCTCCCGGAGGCGGACAAGCTCATCCACCTCGCGAGCGACTCCCGTGCCGCCCAGACGCTGGCCGACGCCGGGTTCACGACGCTGGCGCTGGCCAACAACCACCTGATGGACCACGGCATCCCGGGCCTGCGCGACACGGTCGCGGCGCTCGACGAGGTGGGCCTCGCCCACGCCGGTGCGGGCGAGGACCTCGACGAGGCGAGCGGGATCACCTACGAGGACCACGGCGAGCTGACCGTGGCGACGCTGTCGTTCACCGATGCCTACGTCGTGGGGTTCATCGCCCGTGCCTTCCAGGGCGGCGTGCTCTCGGCCGATCCCGGACGCGCCGCGCGCCTGATCCAGGAGGCGAACGCGAACGCCGACCTCGTGGTCACGCACTTCCACTGGGGCGAGGAGTACGACTTCGCGCCGAACGCCACCCAGCGCGAGCTCGCCGAGATGGCGTCCGCGGCCGGTGCCGACATCGTCGTCGGCCACCACCCCCACGTGCTGCAGTCGGTCGAGCGCATCGACGACACCCTGGTGATGTTCAGCCTGGGCAACTTCGTCTTCGACCAGGGCTGGACCCGTACCCGGGAGTCCACCGTCGCGCGCTACGAGCTGGCCGACGACGGGCGTGCCCGGGTCGAGTTCGTGCCCATCGAGGTCCGCGAAGGAGGACCGGGGGTCGTCTCGGGGCCGCTGGCGCCCTACCACCGGGAGCGGATCTTCCAGCGGCTGCGCGGTGACGGACTCGAGTGGGCCCGCCAGGACGGCGCGCTGGTCACCGAGATCGACCACTCCCACGTCGTCGAGGCCGCCGCGCGATGATGACCAACCGGTGGATCAACTACGTGCTGTCCGTGGTGGTCGCCCTCGGCCTGGTCGGGGTGGCGATCTACAACCAGCCGCGGGACCGGCAGGAGCGCGCCGAGTTCCTCGACCAGGACCTCGCCGAGCTCGCGGACGACCAGGCCCCCGGGGAGGTGGATCGCGAGCCGATCGAGCTGCGTCGCCCGGACGTGGCGACGACGTCACAGCAGCGCCTGGCCGGCCACGGCGTCAGCGCGAGCCATCCGATCGCCGTCGACGTGGGGATGGAGGTGCTGGACGCTGGCGGCAACGCCGTCGACGCCGCGATCGCCGTGGCCTACGCGCTGGGGGTCGCCGAGCCCTTCGGCTCGGGCATCGGCGGCGGCGGTGCGGCCCTGGTGCAGCCGCCGAGGTCGGACCCGCGCTACTACGACTACCGCGAGATCGCGCCGGGCAGCGGCGAGCCCCCCGCCTCCGACATCGGCGTGCCGGGCTTCGTCGCGGGCATGCAGCAGCTGCGCGACGAGCACGGGACGGCCGAGGTCGCCGACCTGATCGAGTACGCCGCGCGGATCGCCGAGGACGGCTTCGAGGTCGACCCGTACCTCGAGGAGCGGCTCACGGAAGCCGCACACCGGATGCCGATCCACCTGCTGCCGCGCCTCTTCCCCGACGGTGCCCCGATCGCGGCCGGTGCGACCCTGCGCCAGCCCCAGTACGCCGATGCGCTGCGGGTGCTCCAGCAGGAGGGCCCCGAGGCGATGTACGGCGGCCGGCTCGCGGAGCTGATCAGCGAGGCGGTCACCGGCCTGCAGGTAGAGGACTTCGAGGCGTACGAGGTCGTCGAGCTCGAGCCCGCGCGGGGCAGCTTCGCCGGCTACGAGGTGGTCTCCAGCGCAGCGCCCGCGGCCGGGCCCGCCCTGGTGCAGCTGCTCCAGATCGCCGAGCATCGCGACGTCGCCGACCTCGACGTGGCCAGCGCCGACGGCATCCACGCGCTGGCGCAGGCCTGGCGGCAGGCGAACGCCCAGCGGGTGGACGAGATCGGCGATCCGACCATGGAGGAGCTCGACCTCGCCGCGCTCCTTGCCACCTCACGCAGCCGACAGCTCGCGGAGCAGATCCCCGACGGGGGGTTCGCACCGATCGAGGAGGACGACGAGGCGGCGTCGCTGGAGACCGACACGACCCACGTGGTCGTGGTCGACCGCGAGGGGATGATGGTCTCCATGACCAACACCCTGAGCAACTTCTTCGGGTCCGGCCTGCCGGTGTCGGGCTTCTTCCTCAACGACCAGCTCAAGAACTTCTCGGCCGATCCCGGCTCGATCAACTTCCCTGCGCCCCACAAGCGCCCGCGCAGCTTCATCACGCCGACGATCGTGCTCGAGGACGGTGCGCCGATCCTGGGGCTCGGGTCCCCGGGTGGTCGCCGCATCCCCAACATCGTCGCACAGGTCCTGGCCCGATGGGCGGGGCACGGCGAGCCGCTGCAGGAGGCGGTGCTCGCACCCAGATTCCATCTCGAGGACCGCGTGCTGGAGGTCGAGGAGTCGCTCGACGGCGCCACGGTCGAGGACCTCAGCTCCCGCGGCTACGAGGTCACGACGTTCACCCCCACCTCGGAGTACTACGGCGGCGTGCAGGCCCTGCTGGTCGACTGGGGGACCGGGGAGATCGACGGGGTCGAGGACACGCGGCGGACGGGCACGTGGGCTGCCAGCTTCGACTGAGGCCCCGTACTTCGACTGAAGGCCCCGTACCACGAGACGCGGCCGCCCGAGTCGGGCGGCCGCGTCTCGTTCGCAGGTCGTCGCCGACGTCGCAGGCAGGGTCGGCGCCTGGCAGGAGGCGACGCCCGCTGACCTCGTGCGTGCGACGCCCCGGGCGGGAGTGCTCAGAAGGTCGCGCTGTCCCCACAGGCGCACGTGCCGCCGGAGTTCGGGTTCTCGATGGAGAAGCCGGAGGCCTCGAGGCTCTCCTTCCAGTCGATGACCGAGCCGTGGATGTAGGGCGTCGACATCTTGTCCACGCGGACGCTGATCCCGTGGTGGCTCTCCTCATGATCGCCGTCGAGCTGGCGGTCGTCGAAGAACAGCGCGTAGCGGAAGCCCGCGCAGCCGCCGGCCTGCACGGCGACGCGCAGCGCGATGTCCTCCACGTCGGGCTGGTCCTCGAGGAAGCTGCGCACCTTCTCGGCCGCGGTCTCGGTCAGCGAGATGACGCTTTCGGTCTCGACGTGGGTGTCGGTTGCGCTCACGACGTGCTCCTCGTCTCATGACGGCGTAGGGGCCCCGGCCGGCGTGGTCGCCGGGATGCTCGGGCTGCCTGATCTGTGAGTGTACAGAGGTCGCGGCCCACGTCACGGGGCTCCGGCGCGCTCGGCGAGCCGGCCCGCCGCGAGCGCGGCGTCGGCCTCGGGGTCCTCGCCCGGTCCCTCCGGCGAGGCCGCCTCCACGTCATCGAGGGCCTTGGCGCCGTCCGGCTCGGCGACCCCGACCACCGCACGGACCGGGGTGCCGTGCTCCGCGGCGCGGCGCAGCAGATGCCCCACCACCTTCCCGCGCAGCGAGGTGGCGTCGAGGCGGCCCTCCC
>SKLC01000187.1 GCA_007123425.1 Nitriliruptoraceae bacterium | reverse complement strand
GGCGGCGCGGGCCTGCGCTGTGCAGCGGCGCGCATGCGGCTCGGGGGCGACGGCTCGATCTCGCTCGACGTGCCCACGCCCCACGGCCGTCTCGTCGCCGACGTCTCCGCGACCGGCAGCGTCACCCCGGTCGTGCTGAGCACGCCCACCCCGGCCGGCGGCTGGAACGTCACCCAGAAGGCCGCCGGGACCCCGGTCGCCGGGACGGTGCGGGTCGGCGGCGACGAGCGGACTCTGGCTTCGGACGCCGGAGGCTGGCGCGACTGGACCAGTGGTCGCCAGGACCGCGTCACCACCTGGCGCTGGGCCGCGGGCGCCGGGCGGGACCGGGACGGACGTCGCATCGGGCTCAACGTCTCCACGGGGATGAACGGCCGCGGGCCGGGTGAGGACCTCGTGTGGATCGACGGTCGCCCCCACCCGATCGAGCTCGAGCGCCTCGAGCCCACCGGCGCGCCCGCCACCGACCCGTGGCGCGTCTCGGGCCCGGGCTGGAGCCTGCGCTTCGAGCCGTGGGGCGTGCGCGCGGCCGACGAGCGCCTGGTCGTCGTGCGCTCGAGCTACACCCAGCCGATCGGGCGCTTCTCGGGGACGCTGCCGGGGCCGGACGGCGAGGCGCTCGAGGTCGAGCTGACCGGTGTGACCGAGGACCACCTGGCCGTGTGGTGACCCACGAGGTCGAGCTGACCCGTGCCCCGGGATCACCCGGCCGTGTGGTGAGGCTCGCGCGCGGCCGCCAGCGCGGCGGCGAAGGAGCCGTCCGCGCGGCGCCGCGCCTCGTCCGGGCGCAGCCAGGCCACGTCGGGCGATTCGCCGTGGCCCGGGTCGGGTCGCTGGTGGCCGTCGGCGAGCAGCAGGTAGCGCAGGTCGAGGTGCACGTGGCCGCGGGGCCCCTCGTGGACGTCGACGTGCACCAGTCGGGGCCCCGACGCGGGGTGGGAGGCGACCACGCCGGTCTCCTCGCGGGTCTCGCGCATGGCGGCCTCGGCCGGCGACTCGCCGGGGTCGAGGTGGCCACCCGGCTGCAGCCACAGGCCCAGGCGCTTGTGGCGGTGCAGCAGGACCCGCCCGCGCGGGTCGAGCACGACGGCCGAGCCGGTGACATGGGTGGGGTCGGCGTGCTCGTCCAGCGGGTGGGGCAGCCAGCGGAGCAGGGCGCGGGCCCGCGCGAGGCAGCGGCGCTCGATCTCCCCCTGTGGCCGGTGCGCCTCGAGGTCTGCGACGACCTGCGCGGTGAGCTCGGCCGCCGACCTCACCCCGCCGGATCCCGGCCGAGGACGGCGGAGATCGAGCCGTCGCGACGGATCTTGCCCGTGGCCGTGCGCGGCAGGTCGGCCACGACGTGGATGCGCTTGGGCACCTTCGCTCGGGCGAGCTGGGCCGCCACCTCGCTGCGCAGCCCGGCCGGGTCGAGGTCCGCGCCGGGCCAGGGCACCACGGCTGCCTCGACCCGCTCGCCCCAGTCGTCGTCGGGCACCCCGAAGACGTACGCCTCGGCCACGCCCTCGGCGTCCAGCAGGCGGCGCTCGACCTCGGCGGGGTAGACGTTGACGCCGCCGGTGATCACCAGGTCCCCGGGTCGGCCCGCCAGCGTGAGCCGGCCCGCCTCGTCGAGGCTGCCGAGGTCGCCGACGGTGAAGGCGTCGCCGTCCCAGGCCTGTGCCGTGCGCTCCGGGTCGCGCCAGTACTCGAAGCGGGCGTGGTCGGGGACGTGGGCCCACACCGTGCCGACCTGGCCGGCGGGCAGCTGCCGGCCCTCGTCGTCGCGGACCTCGAGCCGCCGGCCGGGGCGCGCGTGGCCCACGGAGCCGGGTGCCGACTGCCACACGTGCGGAGGGCAGACGGTGAACTGCCCCTCGGTCGAGCCGTAGAACTCCCACACCGACCCCTCGGGCGCCAGCGACAGCACCTCCTCCTTGAGCGGTGCGGGACAGGGCGCCCCCGCGTGGGCCAGCAGCCGCAGGGAGGCGAGGTCGTCGGCGGTCAGCCCCTCGCACGTCAGCAGCCGGTGCAGGTGGGTCGGCACCGCGAACAGCGAGGTGGGACGCACGCTGCGCAGGGCGGTGAGCAGGCCCTGCGGCGTGAAGTGCTCGAGGATCGCCACGCGACCGCCGTGGAGCGCGGTGACCTGTGCGAAGCGGAACGGCGCCGAGTGGTACAGCGGAGAGAGCACGAGGTGGACCTCGCCGTGGCGACGATCGAAGGCCGCGTGCTCGTCCTCGATGGTCGCGCGTCCCCACGCGGGGGAGTGGACGCCGGCGTAGACGCCCTTGCGGCGTCCCGTGGTGCCGGACGTGTAGGCCATGGGCCGCGTGCGTGGCCAGGCGGCAGATGGCTGCGCAGGGGACTGGGCGGCCAGGCGGTCCTCGTCGACGACCACCACGTCGGGGCCGACCTCGCGTGCCCGCTCGGCGACGTCCGGCGCGGCGAGGATCACGCGCGGGTCGGCGTCCAGCACGATCTCGGCCAGCTCGCCCGGCCCGAGGTCACCGGGCAGCGGGACCGGGACGATGCCCTCGAGGCAGGCTGCCGCCAGGATGCCGAAGGTGTGTGGCCGGTTGGGCAGCAGCACGACGACGCGGTCGCCCTCGGCGAGGCCGGTGGCACGCAACAGGCCCACGCCGTGAGCGATCCAGGGCTCCGGGTCGACTGGCTCGGGGCCCCTGTCGTCGGCGTCGCTCGGCTCAGGGGCCCGGTGCTGGAGGTCGCTCGGCTCGGGGACCCGGTGCTCGGGGTCGCTCACCGGGCGCGGTCGAGGCCGACCTCGGACACCAGCTCGGTCGGGGTGCGGCGCAGGCCGACCACGAAGTCACCGAACTCGGCGTAGCGGGCCGATGCCTCGTCGTAGCGCATCGTGTAGACGATCTCCTTGAGATCGGCGACGTCGTGGGCGAACAGGGTCACGCCCCACTCCCACTCGTCGAGCCCCGTGGACCCCGTCACCAGCTGCGTGACCCGGCCGGTGTAGGCGCGGCCGCTGCGGCCGTGGTCGTGCATGAGGCGCTTGCGCTCCTCGAAGTCCAGCGAGTACCAGTTGTCCTCGCCCTCGCGCCGGTGCGCCATGGGGTAGAAGCAGGCGACCTCCCACTCGGGCATCTGCGGGTAGAGCTTGGAGCGCAGGTAGGCGGCCATGCGCTCGGCGAACTCGTCCACGCGCCGGTCGAGGTCATCGCCCTCGACGCCCTTGGCCGCCAGCTCCTCGCGGTACTGCTCCGGCGTGGTGGTGTAGCCGCTGCCCTCGGTGAGCGACAGGTAGGACCACGACAGCTCGAGCGCCGGCGCGGCCTCGCAGCCCTGCACCTCGGTCTGCAGCGCACGCAGCTCGGTGAGGTCGTCCGAGAGCGCCATGAGCATCACGTCGGCCTTGTGGCCGAGGGTGGAGAAGCAGTGCAGCTGCAGCCGCTCGCTCGCCTGGTCGAGCACCCGGACGAGGTCCTTGCCGGCGCCGGGAGGAAGATCGGCCGCCGCGGCATGGTCGATGCGCAGGAAGAGGTGGAGGACACCCCAGCCCTCGCTGGGACGCACGGCCTCGGGCATGTCGTGGGCTCCTGCTCGCGTCGCGTGTGGGGTGTGGCCAGGGTAGCGGTGCGCACCCGTGTGGTCGGTTGCCACGGCCCCTGTGCAGGCCTGGGCGGGACACGTGTTGTGATGCGCCGACGCCGCTTGCGCACGGACCGGGCGGGACACGCGTGTGACCCGGCGAGGTCACGTGCGCAAGGGCGGGGCGGGAACGCGTGCTCGGTGGCCACGGCGCGCGCGCAGCGTGGGGCCACGAGGATCGCAGGGATCAATCTGGCGGGTCGGGGCCGCCGTCGACGGGCAGGCGGAGCGGGGCGCCTCGGTCGTGTGACGGGGGGCGGGGCGGCATGGGGGCCCGCTCGACGGGACGACGGGAGCGGAGGCCGCGTCCCGGGCCGTGGGCCGGGTCGAGCGATCTGTCCGGCCCGTCCCTTCCCGAGTCGGGTGGTCGGCCCGGAGGGTGGAGGACCGGGCGGTTGTGGATCCAGGTGATGATCCAACCGGCGCAGTCGTACTTGCGATGGTGGAGTCGGCAGCCCAGGGCGGCATTGTCCAGCGAGAGGCGGCCCTGGAACCGGTAGGGATGGTCGAGGTGCATCGCGTCGCACCAGGACGCGGGGGCGTCGCAGCCGAGGCCGATGCAGCCACGGTCGCGGCGGAGCAGGCCGCGGTAGAGGCCGTTGGGCACGTTGCGCGTCTCTGGCCCCGCCTCCACGGGCGTGCTGTCCGCATCCAGCAGGAGTCGCGAGACCCCGCAGTCGGCCAGCAGGCGACGGATCTCACCGAAGGGCACCGGCCCCATCCAGGCGGTCTCGGCCACCCCGGCTTGCATCAGCAGGGCGCGGTAGTCCAGATCCACCGTCACATGGGGACGAATGCCATGCTTGGCGGAGGCCTCGGCGGCACGCAGCGCAGCCGAGGCCATCTCGACCAGGGCATCGGCCGTGGCCTGCTCCGGGCGGCGCCTGATCTCGGGCGGGTCGGGTCGGCGGAAGGCCTGGATGGCGGTGGCCACGGTCTCTGCATCGGTGCCCGCGAGCTGGGCGGACAGGGCCAGCATGCCGTCGTCGGTCTGGGCCATCCGCGCGTTGCGCCGACCACGGCGGCGGTCCTCGTCGACCATGGCGGCTTCGTGGTCGAGCTCGGCCAGCAGGCGCCGGCAGGTGCGGCCGAAGGTCACCGGATCCTCACGTCGGGCGGCCTCGAGCAGCACCGCTTCGGCCCGGTCGCGCTCGGCGCCGAGCAGATGGCGGAGGGTGTCGGCCAGCAGCTTGGCGTGGCGTGGAGAGAGCCGTCCCTGGTCGAATGCATCCCGCGCGTGGGGAGACGCCCCACCGGTATCGAGATCGCTGCGGAGCCGGGTCGCCCGACGAGCGTCGGCGCGGGACCAGTGCAGGCTGTCGGTCAGCTCGTTCTGGGTCGCACGTTCGGCTTCCCGGGCTGCCTTGACCGCATCCGTACCGCGGTCCCGGAGGCTGCGGGCGCGTCGGGCCCGGAGCGTCTCCGCCAGGGCGACCTGGTGGGCCTCCACCCGGCGTCGCACCTGTTCGAGGTGCTCGAGGTCCGCGCCGAGCTGCGGGTCGGCCAGACCGTCGAGCTCCCGATGGGGCAGCTCCGCCGCCGCTGCGCGCAGGCGCTCGACCGCACCTTCAGGCGCGGGGAGCGGGCTGGCGGCGGCGAGCGCCATGAGCATCTCCGGGAGAGGGAACGCACGTTCCTGTGTGTTGGTCCTCCCGAAGTATGTCTGATGCTTGTGACACCGGCAGGGACCGCCCTTGGGGACCTGTGGATGCGGCGCGCTTCCGCACGGCGGGGGGCTCGCCCTTCATCACCTGCTCTGCAGCACGGCGGGCAGGGATCACGGCTCCAGAAGGACCTTGACCGCCTCGTCCTGCTTCTTCTGGAAGATCTCGTAGCCGTGCGGCGCGTCCTCCAGGGGCAGGCGGTGGGTCGCGAAGGACTCGGTGCCCAGAGGGTCCGTCTCGTCGAGGACCCAGGGCATCACATCATCGATCCAGCGCTTGACGTTGGCCTGCCCCATCCGCAGCTGCACCTGCTTGTCGAACATCGTGAGCATCGGGAGCGGGTCGGCCTGTCCGCCGTAGACCCCGATCAGCGAGATCGTGCCGCCGCGGCGCACCAGGTCGATGGCGAGGTAGAACGCCTCGAGGCGGTCGGTGCCGGCCTTGGCCATCATGGGCTGGCCCAGGCTGTCGGGCAGCACCGAGGCCATGTGCTGGGCCAGGCGCCCGATCGCGGGGCCGTGGGCCTCCATGCCCACCGCGTCGATCACCGCATCGGGGCCGCGCCCACCGGTCAGCTCACGCGCGGCATCCACGACGTCGCCGGTGTCGTCGGCGTGCTCGAGCGAGATGGTGTCCACGCCCCGCCGGCGCGCCCGCTCGAGGCGCTCAGGCACGAGGTCCACGCCGATCACGTGGCGCCCCTCCTCGAGGGCGATCCGGCAGGCCATGTCCCCGATCGGCCCGAGACCGAGCACGGCGACGGTGCCGCCCTTGGGCACGTCGGCGTAGCGCACCGCCTGGTAGGCGGTCGGGATCACATCGGAGAGGTAGACGAAGCGGTCGTCGGGGGGTCCGTGGGGCACCTTGATGTGGGTGTAGTCGGCGTGGGGGACGCGGAGCAGCTCCGCCTGTGCGCCGGGGACCTGCCCGTAGAGCTTGGTGTAGCCGAACAGCGCGGCCCCCATGCCCTGCTCGCGCACCTGGGTGGTCTCGCACTGGGTCTGCAGGCCCGCGTCGCACATGAAGCAGCTGCCGCACGCGATCTGGAAGGGGACGACCACCCGGTCACCGGGTGCGATCTGGGTCACCTCGCTGCCGACCTCCTCCACGATCCCCATCGGCTCGTGGCCGAGGATGTCGCCGGCGTCGAGGAAGGGGCCCAGCACCTCGTACAGATGCAGGTCGGAGCCGCAGATCGCGGTCGTGGTCATGCGCACGATCGCGTCGGTGGGCGTGAGGATCGTGGGGTCGGGCACGGTGTCCACCCGCACGTCGCGCTTGCCCTGCCAGGTCAGTGCTCGCATCGGCTCGCTCCTCGTCGCGGCATCGCTTGCTTGCGACGCTACGCACGGGAGCGCTCGCGGCCCCGGCCGGGCGATGGTGCGGCGCTGCGGCGTGCGGGACGGAGCACCGGCCGGCCGTGGCCGAACGCCGGCGGCCCGGCTCGCCTTTAGGTGAGCGTTTGCTTGTCGCGCACGGTGCCGTCCTCGTCCAGCTCGTAGACGAGCGGCACGCCGGTGGCCAGCTCCAGGCCCGGAACCTCGTCCTCGGAGAGCTCGTCGAGGCGCATCACGATCGCGCGGTTGGAGTTTCCGTGGGCGACCACGAGGACGTTCTTGCCCTGGCGGATGTCGCCCATCACGGCCCGGTCGAAGAACGGCAGGGTGCGCGCGGCCGTGTCCTTCAGCGACTCGCCGTTGGGCGGGGGCGTGGCGAAGGAGCGACGCCAGATGTGGACCTGGTCGTCGCCGTAGCGCTCGGCGGTGTCCTTCTTGTCCAGCCCCTGCAGGTCACCGTAGTGGCGCTCGTTGAGCGCCTGGTCGCGGATGACGGGCACCTCGATGCCCGCGGTCTCGGCCAGCAGGCGCAAGGTCTCCTGTGCGCGCACCAGCGCCGAGGTGTAGGCGACGTGGAAGCTCGCCCCGCCGAGGTCGTGCGCAGCCAGCCGATGGCCGGCCTGACGGGCCTCCTCCTCGCCGGCGGGCGTGAGCGGCACGTCCACCCAGCCGGTGAAGCGGTTCTCGAGGTTCCACAGGGATTGCCCGTGGCGGACGAGGGCGAGGA
Source organism: Nitriliruptoraceae bacterium (assembly GCA_007123425.1). Classification (GTDB taxonomy): domain Bacteria; phylum Actinomycetota; class Nitriliruptoria; order Nitriliruptorales; family Nitriliruptoraceae; genus SKLC01. Next base: position 1,400 of record SKLC01000187.1, on the reverse strand, counting down.
TGGGCATGGGCTCGCTTTCGCGTGACCGGGAGCGGGCGTGTCGGCCGTCACGGCCGGTGGGCGCCCCGCGGCATCGGACGCGGTAGCGGGGCGAGGACGATCCTAGGTCAGCGTCCGCCGCGCGCTCCAGTCGCTCCCCGGCCGGTGCCTGACCCGCTCGATGGGGGCGCGTCGTCGCTCCTCGGGCCCAGGCGGCGGCGGGTGGGGTGCGCGAGGTCGTCGCACGGCGCGCTCGTCAGTCGACCTGCACGAAGCGGTCCACCTCGAAGTGCATGCCGTCGGGGGTGGACCAGTGCCCGCCCCACTCGAAGCCCCACCGCTCGAAGATCTCGACGATGCGGCGGTCCATCTGGGGCTCCTCGCCGTACCAGTTGTCCTGGACGTTGAAGTCGATCGCCAGGCCCCAGGCGTGCATCGACAGCCCTCGGTCGGGGTTCCACATGATGTGGCGGGGAACCCAGCAGCCGCCGAACTGATCGGGCTTGAAGTGGTCGTAGAGGCCCTCGTCGATGATCTCCCGCAGCGCCGCGTGCAGCTGGGGGACCATCGCCCGGTGGCAGCGGGTGGTGCCCATCCCCGGGATGTCGACGGTGACGATGTTGCGCTGCACCCAGTCGCCGTGGATCGCGATCGTGCCGTCGCCGCGGGAGGTGTAGGTGAAGGGCTCGAGCTCCACCGAGCCGTCGGTGGGCCGCGTGGTGGACTGCTCCGGCTCCGGCGGGCGGCGGACCTCGACCTCGCCGTGCTCCTCGAGGGGCGCGACCATCGCCTCGGGGTCGCCGTCGGCGGCGACGAGCACGGCGTTGATCCCCGGATCGCCGAGGTTGGCCGCCACCTCGAAGGGCACGACGATGTCGGCGAAGGGTGGGGCCCCGTTGGCCGCAAGCGCCCCGATACGGGTGGTGGTGCTCCCGGACTCGCCCTGCAGGTCGATCTCCTCGCCCAGCTCCAGCCCCAGCTCGTGGGCGATGTCGTGGCGCACGAGCACGTCGCCGTCGTCGAGTCGCTCCCACACCTGGCGGCTCTGGGCGGTGACGTCGGGCGTGAACGGCCGGAATGCCACCGGGTCGACGGCCAGCAGCTCGAGCTCGTGGTCGTCGCCGTCGGCGTCGGGGGTGCTGGCCATCAGCTCACGGACGACGGCGACCTCGTCCGCGCCCTCGATCTCCGCGGTGCTGGTGGGCAGCCGACCCGCGTCGCCACGAACCACGAGGTCCGCCTCACGCAGCTCGACCTCGTCGGCGAGGGGCGCGGGGGTGACGACCGGCCGGGGCCGGGGCTGCTCGGGGACGGGGGGCGGCTCGGCGCCGTCCTCGAGGCCCTCGGTCTCGGCGACGTCCCGATCGGGCGGGCTCGTCGGCGCATCCGGCGTGGCGCCGCCCGCGGCGTCCGCGGCATCG
>SKLC01000197.1 GCA_007123425.1 Nitriliruptoraceae bacterium | reverse complement strand
TTGACCGTGGCGGCGTTCGGGCCCGCGGCGGTGCGCGTGGCGGCGGCCGCGGACCGGATGGTCGCCAACCTCGTCTCGGCCGAGCAGCTGGCCGCGCTGCGCTCCCAGCTCGACGCGGCCCCGGCGGACACGCCGACACGGTTGGCGGTCTGGGTGCCCGCGGCCGTGGACCCCGCGCCGGAGGCCGTCGAGCAGATCCGTCGCGCTGCCGTCGCCTACCTCGCCGCGCCGGGGTACGGCGAGATGTTCGAGCGCGCCGGCTTCGCCGATCTGGTCGCCCGCGCCCGGTCGGGCGCACATCCGGGGCAGCTGCTCGCTGAGGTGCCCGACGCCCTGGTCGAGACCGTGGGCGCCCTCGGCGACGTCGACGAGGTCGCCGACCGGGTCGCGGCCTATGCGGCCGCCGGCGCGGACGAGGTGGTCATCGTGCCATCGGCGACGGACGCAGATCCCGGGGGTGCTCGGACCCTGCGGGCGCTGGGCGACCGTCTGGACGTGCGAAGTGCACCTGCTGGCGCTCGAGCCTGACGCCGCACCGGTCGCAGGTCAGCGCCGGGTCCAGCCGCTCGCCGCAGGCCCGGTGGACGATCGTGAGTGACGAGGGCAGGTCGTCGAGCCAGCGGTCCGCCCAGTCGACGACGAGCGCGAACACCGGGAAGAAGCCCATGCCCTTCTCGGTGAGCCCGTAGCGGACGTCACGGCCGTTCTTCGAGGCTCGCCGCTCGAGGACGCCCACCTCGGTGAGCTGCCCGAGCCGCTGGCTGAGCACCGACGGGCGGATCCCCAGCTCGCGCTCGAGGTCGCTGAACCGGCGGATGCCGAGGAAGGCACCCGCGGTGACGGCGGTCGACCACCGATCGCCGATGATGGTCATCGTCTCCGGGAAGAACAGCAGCGGCCGGTCGGCGACGCTGTCCCAGCCGCTGCGCCGGAACCGCCGGGGCGGCGTGGCCGCGCCGACCTCACGGTCGCGGTGGGCGGTGGTGTCCCGGGCCGTGACGAGCCGGCCGCAGTGGCCGCAGGTCAGGGGCGGGTCGCAGGTGTGGCCGCACAGGTCGTGGATCAACGCGGGGAGCTCGACGTCGCGGCGGCGCACCCACCGGTACTCCCACGCCCAGATGGCGACCAGGATCTCCCACAGCTCCAGGCCGGCGTCGGTGAGCCGGTACTCGTCGCGCGTGCGTTGCGCATCCCGGTACGGGCGGCGGTAGAGGATCCCGGCCTCGACCAGCAGCCGCAGTCGTGCGGCCAGCACCGGCTCCGACACCCCCAGCGTGTCGCGCCAGTCGCTGAACCGCCGGACCCCGAAGAAGGCCTGCTGCAGCACCAGCAGCGCCCACTGGTCGCCGAGCACGTCGAGCGCGTACCCGATGCGGTCCCGGTCGTGGCGCGCCACGGTGCTCCTGGCTCTCGCGGTCGTCGTCCCGCCACGAGGGTAGGCGAGCCCGCTCCGGGACCCCATCTCCGTGCCCGGGCGCTGCCGCGGCCCGCGAACGCTCCTGTGCCCCACGGGGGATCCTGCGGCCCACGGTCGCTCGCCGGGCCGTCCCCGTCGACTATCGTCGCGCGGAGCCGTGACGAGGAGCGCGCGTGCAGATCCACCTCGAGGGCAAGGTCGGCCTGGTGACCGGGGCCAGTCGTGGCATCGGGCGAGCGATCGCGGAGCAGCTGCTGACCTCCGGCGCGAAGGGCGTGGTCATCACCGGCCGCAAGGCCGAGACCCTCGAGCCGGTCACCGAGGAGCTGGGGGAGCGCTGTGTGGGCGTGGCCGGCAACGTCGGCGACCCCGAGCACGTCGCCGAGGCGGTGGGCACCGCCGTCGAGCGGTTCGGCTCCTGCGACCTGCTCGTCAACAACGCCGGGACCAACCCCGGGTCGGGCAACCTCATGGACGTCGATCTGGGGGCGGTGGACAAGACCTGGGAGGTCAATCAGCGCGCGCCGCTGCTGTGGGCCCGCGAGGCGTGGCGGCAGAGCATGGCCGAGGGGGGCGGATCGATCGTCAACATCGGCTCCGTCGGGGGGCTGCGCCCGTCGCCGGTGATCGGCGCCTACAACGTCTCCAAGGCGGCGCTGCACCACCTGACCCACCAGCTGGCGCAGGAGCTCGCACCCGGCGTGCGCGTCAACGCCGTGGCCGCCGCGGTGGTGCGCACCCGGCTGTCCGAGCTGCTGTGGTCCAACGACCCCGAGGGCGCGGCGGCCAGCCACCCACTGGGGCGGCTCGGCGAGCCCGAGGACGTCGCCCGGGCGGTGACCTTCCTGCTCTCGGACCACGCGAGCTGGATCACGGGCGTGGTCCTGCCGCTCGACGGGGGGAGCACGGGCGCCTGAGGGCCTCACCCTGCACCGGCCACGAACCGCGCGTCTCGTGGCCAGCGGTCGCGCTGGTCACCGGGCGGGACCGAGCTCGACCTCCAGCGGCTGGGCGTCGGGGACGTCGCGACAGCCGCCCGCGCCCAGCGCCTGCAGCCCGCGACGGTCGCCGTCGCTCCAGCTGGTGGCGTCCGGTTGGGGGTGGGGGTACATCAGCGACGCCTCGTCGTCGACGTGCGCGAGCCCGAGCAGGTGGCCGAGCTCGTGGCGCAGCGTCACCGGCCAGCCCTCGTCGCGGGCCCGCTCCTGCGCGAGCTCGGCGTTGAGCACCACCTGGCCGCTGACGTAGGTGCGGTCGCCGGCGCGCCCGACCGCGACCGGCGCGGCCACCGCATGGTCCACGTCGAGCAGGGGGAGCTCGTTCTCGTGGGGCTCGGCGAAGGCGACCAGGACCGGCGCCCACCGCGAGCCGTAGCGATCGGGCTGGTAGAGGGGCCGGGCGCCGTGGGGCCGCTCGTCGACCTCGGCGGCGACGCGCACCTCGAGGCCGGCCAGCTCGCCGACCTCGGCCGCCGCCTCCTCGAGGTCGGCGCGGAAGCCGGGATATGCGCCCTCGGGGGACACCACCAGCTCGATCGGCGAGCAGGGGTCCCAGCGGACCGGCCGGCCGTCCTCGTTGCGATCCCACGGCCGCCAGCCCTCGTCCGGCTCCGACTCCGGTGGTGGCGCGGACGCGCCCACGGACACCGTCGCGTCGGGGCCGCCGGGGCCGAGCACGAGCCAGGCGGCGACCAGGACCATGGCGCCCACCACCACCGCGCCCACGGCCACGCCGCCGAGCAGCAGCGCGCTCGATACGCCGGACCGGGTGGTGGAGCTCACCCCGGTGACGGTACCGGGCGGCCCCACCGCTAGGGTCCGGCGCCGGGTGCGTCGAAGGGAGCGGTCGTGGGTCGGGAGCGCAGCTGGTGGGGTTGGGGCTGGGCCGACGAGCAGGTCGAGGGCGACGAGCTCGAGGGCATCGGCGCGCTGCTCGCCGACCGGTTCGGCGTGGATGTGCCCTCGCCTGCCAGCCCCGTGGACCCGCGGACGATCCCCCTGCCCGCGCCCCGGGTCCGGGCGCCGGCCGCGCTGGCGGGGCTGGTCAGCGAGGACCCCGTCGACCGGGTGCGCCATGCCCACGGCAACGCCTTCCGCGACGTCGTGCGCACGCTCCACGGGGACCTCGATGCGGCACCGGACCTGGTGGTCCGGCCCCGCTCGGCCGCCGAGGTGGCGGCGGTCCTCGACTGGTGCACGCAGGACGGGGTGATCTGCGTGCCCTGGGGCGGCGGCACCTCCGTGGTCGGAGGCGTGCGCCCGCCCGACGAGCCGTGTGTGAGCCTCGACCTCGAGCGCATGAGCGCGCTGACCGGTCTCGACGAGGCCTCGGGTACCGCCGACATCGAGGCTGGCGCCACGGGCCCGATGGTGGAGGACGCCCTCCGGGCTCACGGCCTGACCCTGCGCCACTTCCCCCAGTCCTGGGAGTTCTCCACCCTCGGGGGATGGGTGGCCACGCGGGCCGGGGGGCACTTCGCCACCGGCCCCACCCACATCGACGACCTGGTGGCGGGCGTGACCGCCGAGACGCCCGCCGGCACGTGGAGCTCGCGGCCGCTGCCCGGCTCGGGCGCCGGCCCGTCCCCCGATCGCTGGCTGCTGGGCAGCGAGGGCATCCTCGGGGTGATCACCGAGGCGACGGTCCGGATCCAGCCACGTCCCGGCTCACGCGCCCAGGCCACCTTCGGCCTCCCCACCTTCGCGCAGGGGCTGGCCGCGGTCCGGGCGCTGGTCCGCCACGGGCTGCAGCCGGCCAACTGCCGTCTGCTCGACCCCGTGGAGGCCACCATGTCGGGCTCGGCGCGCCCGAATGAGACCGACACGCTGCTGCTGCTGGGCTTCGAGGCCCCCGACGGGCCGCTGACCGAGCGGATGGACACCGCCGTCGAGCTCGTGGCCGACCACGGTGGGGCGCTGCGCGACGGCCCCACCCACCGCCGCGGGGATGCGACCGGAGCCAGCCAGGGCAGCGCCGGGGCCTGGCGCTCCGCGTTCCTGCGCATGCCGTACCTGCGCGACGGGCTCGCGCGGTACGGGGCCGTGGTGGAGACCTTCGAGACGGCGGTGCCGTGGGCGGGTGCGCAGGACCTCGTCGAGGAGCTGCGCACGGCGGCCGAGCAGGCGACGCGCGAGGTCTGCGGTGCCGGCCAGGTCGCGGTGCGCACCACCCACGCCTACCCCGACGGCGTGGCGCCCTACCTCAGCGTCATCGCCCCCGGCCCGGCGATGGCCGCCGACGGCCCTGCGCGGGGGCGGGCCGCCGCCGATGCCTGGGGCGAGGTGAAGGCGGCCGTCAGCGAGGTCATCGATGCCGCTGGCGCCACGATCACCCACCACCACGCGGTGGGGCGCGATCATCGGCCCTGGTACGACCGGCAGCGTCCCGGGCCCTTCGCCGAGGCGCTGCGCGCCGCCAAGGCGCGCCTGGACCCCGCCGGCGTGCTCAACCCGGGCGTGCTCATCGATCCCTGACCGGCGAGCCCGCACGCGGGCTGCCCCGCCGCCGGGCGCCACGCCGCGCCGCGGCACACAGATGTCCGATCCGTCATCGAACCTGAGCAAGGAGCAACGCATGAGTGGACCATTGGAGGGCGTGCGCGTGGTCGAGCTGGCCGGCATCGGCCCCGCGCCGTTCGGGGTGATGCTGCTGGCCGACCTCGGGGCCGAGGTCATCCTGGTCGACCGGGCCGCCTCGGCGGGCCGCGGCAGCCAGGGTGGTGCCCTGTCGCGCAACCGGCGCTCGATCGCGGTCGATCTCAAGAGCGAGGCCGGCCGTGACGTCGTGCTGCAGCTGGTGGCCGGCGCCGACGTGCTCGTCGAGGGCTTCCGACCCGGGGTGGCCGAGCGCCTGGGCGTGGGGCCCGAGGACTGCCACGCGGTCAATCCGCGGCTGGTCTACGGCCGCATGACCGGGTGGGGGCAGCAGGGACCGCTGGCCGACCGCGCGGGCCACGACATCGACTACGCGGCGATCGCCGGTGCGCTGCACCCGGTGGGGCGGGCCGACGACTCGCCCCCGCCGCCGATCAACTACGTGGCGGACTTCGGCGGCGGCGGGGCCTACCTCGCGATCGGGGTGCTCTCGGCGCTGCTCGAGCGCGAGCGCTCCGGTCAGGGGCAGGTGGTCGACGCGGCCATGGTGGACGGCGCCGCGTCCCAGACCACGATGCTCCACGGCATGCTCGCCGCGGGCCTGTGGAGCACCGAGCGGCAGAGCAACCTGCTCGACGGCGGGGCTCCCTACTACGACACCTACCGCTGCGCGGACGGCAAGTTCCTCGCGGTCGGCGCGCTCGAGCCGCAGTTCTTCGCGCAGCTGTGCGAGGGGCTCGAGGTCGATCCCGAGGAGCTGCCCCAGTTCGATCAGGCCGCCTGGCCGGAGCAGAAGGAGCGCGTCGCCGAGATCATCGCTCAGCGCACGCGTGACGAGTGGGCGGCGCACTTCGAGGCCACCGATGCCTGCGTCGCGCCGGTGCTGGCCCTCGACGAGGCGCCGCGCCATCCGCACAACGTCGAGCGCGGCACCTTCGTCGAGGTCGACGGCGTCACCCAGCCCGGCCCTGCGCCCCGGTTCTCCCGGACGCCGGGGGCCGTGGAGCGCGGTGCGCCGAAGGCGGGCGACCACACCGACGAGATCCTGACCGAGCTCGGGCTCGACGCGGCAGCGCTGCGGGAGCAGGGCGGCGTCGCCTAGCACCCTGCCCGGTGACGGGGACGGGGGTCAGCCGTCGTCCCCGTCACCGCCATCCGGGTCGTCGTCCTGCTCCTGACCGGCCGTGCCCCCGTCGTCGCCGCCGTCGTCGCCGTCGTCGTCCTCGTCCTCGTCGTCGTCGTCGTCGGGCTCGGGCGGGGGCTCGGGCTCGACGGCCTCGTCGTCGCCGTTCTCGGGCTCGTCGGGCTCCTCGGGCTCGTCGGGCTCCTCGTCCTCCTCGGCCGGCTCCTCGTCCTCGTCCGGCTCGGGCGAGACCTCGACGCAGGGACGTCCCTGGGCGTCGGTGATGTCGGTGATCACGTCGGGGCGCGGGTCGGCGTCCTCGTCGGGCTCCTCGGCGAAGGCGTAGCCCGCGGGGCACTCCGGCGCGGGTGGCGGGTCCTCCACGCACGGCCGGCCCTGGGCATCGGTGATGTCCACCAGCACGTCGGGGTAGAAGCCGTCCTCGTCCACGCCGTCGGGGGGCTCGCGGAACGAGTACCCCTCGGGGCAGCTGGTCTCCTCGGTGGGGGCGCCCTCGAACTCGTCGAGGTCGGGCCGGACGAAGTCGGCCACGTCCCAGGGCTCGACGGCGGCGCTCATGTACTCGGCCCACACCGGCGCGGCCAGGCCGCCTCCGCTGGCCGTGCCCTCGATCGGGCTGTTGTCGAGGTTGCCCACCCACACGGCGGTGGACAGCTGGGGGACGTAGCCCACGTACCAGGCGTCACGCCCCTCGGTCGTGGTGCCGGTCTTGCCCGCCGAGGGGCGGCCGATGTCGGCGCTGCGCCCGGTGCCGGACTCCACGACGCCGCGCAGCACGTCGGTGACGGTGCGGGCGATGTTGAGGGGGACGTCCTGCTCCTGATGCACCCGCGGCTCCCAGAGGACCGAGCCGTCGGGGCCCTCGACCCGGGTGATCAGGTGGGGGGTGACGTGCAGGCCCTCCGCGGCCCAGGTCCCGAAGGCCGAGGCCATCTCCAGCGGCGAGAACTCCCGGTAGCCCAGCGTCATCGACGCGAAGGGCTCGACCTGCCAGTCCCGATCGCGATTGGCGGTGGGGTAGGGGGCCTCCGAGGTGTCGGTGGGCGCCCCGGCGCGACGCACGGCGTCGATCACGTGCTCGCGGCCGGCCTCCTCCTGCATCTGGATGTAGACGGTGTTCGTCGAGGTGGCGGTGGCCTGGTAGACGGACTGCTCGCCGTAGGTGGAGTCCCCGTAGTTGCGGATGGGGTCGTCGGCGTCGTCCACCTCGATCGTCGCGGGGGCGGGCAGCCGGGTCTCGGGGTGGTGGCCCTGCTCGAGGTAGGCCTGGAGGGTGAAGGCCTTGAAGGTCGAGCCCACCTGGCGGGCGTAGCGCAGGGCGACGTTGTTCTCGTCCCGGGTGATGTCGGGGCCCCCGACCAGGGCGCGCACGCCGCCGGAGTCGGGGTGCACGCTGACGATGGAGGCGCCGTCGGTGGTGCCCTCGGCGACGGCGCGCGACACCGACTCCTGGGCCAGCTCCTGCAGGCGGGGGTCGAGCTCGGTGTGGATCGACAGGCCGCGGAACAGCTCGCCGTCGTCCAGCTCGTCGATGCGGGAGAGCTCCCAGCGCACCGCGTCCAGGTACCAGGCGTTGGGGCCCTGGTCGAGGCGCTGCCGCTCGGTGACCTCGGGCAGGCCCGCGTCGATGAGCTCGTCGCGCTCGTCCCCGGTCAGCCACCCGGCCTCGTGCATGCCCCGCAGCGTGTAGCGCCGCCGCTCGTCGGTCCGGTCGGGGTTCTCCGTGGGGTCCATGGCCTCGGGAGCGGCGAGCATCCCGGCCAGCATCGCGGCCTGGTTGGTGTCCAGGTCGCCGACGTCGAGGCCGAAGTACGCCTGCGCGGCGGCCTCGACGCCGTAGGCGCCGCGTCCCCAGTAGACGGTGTTGAGGTAGAACTCGAGGATCTCGTCCTTGTCGAAGGCCTGCTCGAGCCGGATCGACAGGGCGGCCTCGCGCACCTTGCGGGTGTAGGTCTGCTCCGTGCCCGCCTCGGCGTTCTTGACGTACTGCTGCGTGATCGTCGAGCCGCCCTGCTCGATGTCACCGGAGCGGACGTTGGTGAACAGCGCCCGGGCGATGCCGCGCGCGGAGATGCCGCGGTGGTCGTAGAAGCCGCGGTCCTCGGCGCCCATCACCGCCTGCCGCACGTGCTCGGGCACCTCGTCGAGGTCGCGGTCCTCGCGGGAGAGCTCCGCGGCCAGGCCGCTGACCTCCTCACCGTCGACGTCGTAGACGACGGAGGTCTGCGCCGCGATGTCGTCCGGCAGCGGGACGCTGGCGAAGACGAGGAAGAACAGCAGCAGCCCCACCGCCGAGACCAGCACCGCGGGCACGACGAGGAGGATCATCCACCAGCGGCGCCACCAGGGACGACGCGTGGCGTCGGGGCGACGCTTCGCAGCGGACATCGAGGACGTGGACCTCCGTGAGGGGCTGACCGCCAGCGGGCGGGCCCGAGCATGACACGGTACCGCCGGCGGACCGGCCGGCCATGCAGGCACAACGAGCGCGGGCCCCACGGGACACGCACGGTGGGCGCCCTCGCGCCGCACCCGGCCCCGTGCGCAGGTTGCCCTGCGCACCGGTGCCCGCGTGGGCCCCGGCCGCGGCGCGGCCGGGGC
>SKLC01000085.1 GCA_007123425.1 Nitriliruptoraceae bacterium | reverse complement strand
GGGTCGAAGCCGCAGCGCCGAGATGGCGAACGTCCCACGGCCGGTACGGGAGGCAGCGTGATGGAGCGACGGAGCATCGAGGGCGTGCAGGAATGGCTGTACCTGCTGATCGCGTCGGCACTGGCGCTCTACCTCGTGATCGGGGTGATCGCCTGGACGTGGATGATCCTGACCGGGGTGACCGTGCCGCCGGCGTTCGCCACGATCCTGGCCGCGATCGTGGGGTCCCTGGCCGGCATCCTCAGCCCGCTGCGGCCACCCGGGAGGTCCGGGAGCCGTCCCGACGCGTGAGGCCGGGGGGCCGTTGACCTCCGCCGCGCGCGCGTCCAAGGTGGAGGCCGCACCGGACCGGGAGAGGCGGCATGGCGCTGGACGCGGACCTGGTGCTCGAGGGCGGGGGCGTCAAGGGGATCGCGCTCGTCGGCGCGGTGGCGGTGCTCGAGGAGCGGGGCTACCGCTTCCACCGCGTGGCCGGGACGTCGGCCGGCGCGATCGTCGGCGCGCTCGTGGCGGCGGGCGTGCCCTCGCAACGGCTGCGCGAGATCATGGAGCAGCTCGACTACCGGCGGTTCCGCGACGGCTCCTGGCTCACCCGGCTCGGGCTGCCGGGCCAGCTGCTGACCCTGCTGCGCCGGAGCGGGGTCTATCGCGGCGACGAGCTGCGCGACTGGCTCCGCGAGGTGCTCGACGACGCGGGCGTGCGGACCTTCGCGGACCTGCGCCTGGACGACCCGGGTGCCGCGGTGCCCCCGGCCGAGACCTACCGGCTGGTCGTCATGGCATCCGACATCTCGCAGGGCTCCCTGCGTCGCCTGCCGTGGGAGTACGACCGGTACGGGATCACCGCGGACGAGGTGGAGGTGGTCGACGCGGTCCGCGCGTCGATGTCGCTGCCGTACTTCTTCCGCCCCGTCAGGCTGCACGACCGCGTCGCCGGGCAGCGGGCCTGGCTCGTCGACGGGGGGATGCTGTCCAACTTCCCCGTGGGCGTCCTCGACCGGCACGACGGACAGGCCCCCCGGTGGCCCACGATCGGGCTGAAGCTCTCGGTGCGCGCCGACGCCGCGCAGGGCGTCCGCCACCCGATCGGGGGCGTGTGGTCGATGAGCCGGGCGATGCTCGGCACCCTGACCGGGTTCTACGACCGCATCCACCTCGAGCGCGAGGACGTGCTGGCCCGCACGATCTTCATCGACACCGGCAAGGTGCGCACGACCGACTTCGACCTCGACCGAGCCGCCGCGCAGCAGCTGTACGACAACGGCCGCGCCGCGGCACAGAAGTTCCTCGACGGCAGCGACGACCGTCCCGCCTGGGACTTCGACGACTACATCCGCCGGTTCCGGCAGCCGGCCGCGGTGGCCCCACCACCGGACGCCGACCCCGGGACCCGGCCCGCCTGACGGTGCTGGGAGCCGCCGGAAGGGGTCAGGGGCCGGCGTGCTGCGCGGCCACGGCCGCGGTCGGGCCGCCGGGGGCGCCCATCGTGGGGTCCTCGAGCATCCGCTCCACCCGGGGGAAGACCACGGTGAACAGCAGCACGACCACCACGGCGATCACCACGACCCAGACCAGGACCCTCAACCAGCGGGGCACGTCACGCTCCTCGTGATCGGCTCATCGTCCACGTCCATCCCGCCCGCGCCGTCGTGCGCCACGCGGCTCATGCCTCGTCCCCCGCCGACGTCAGCTCCCCCCAGGCGATCAGGCGCTGTGCGGCGCTGAACCGGGGGTGACAGGTGGTCAGGGTGATCGTGGGCGCCTCGAGGTCGAGGGGGTCCTCGTCCTCCACCACCCAGGTGTCGGTGGGGGCGACCACACGCTGCTCGCGGTAGGCGTAGACCCACTCCCGGCCGTCGCGGTCGACCACGTGGATCGTGTCCCCGGCCTGCAGCTCGTCCAGGGACCAGAAGGGCGCCCCGTAGGTCGTGCGGTGGCCGGCGATGCCCAGGTTGCCGTCCTCGCCGGGGGCGGCGGAGTCCGGATAGTGGCCGGGACCGGCGCGCAGGTCGTCGAGGGTGACGCCCGAGACCACGTAGAGCGGCTCGTCGGCCACGATCGGGGCGCCGTCGCGCTCGAACCAGATCATGGCGTAGGCGTCGCCGGGATCGGCGACCGTGTCCTCGTCGGACGCCTCGTCGTCGGCCGGATCCTGTTGCTCACCCGCCACCGGGGCGTCGGCCGGCGCGGCGACCTGCTGCTCCCACGCCTGGGCGAGGTCGCGCTGCGCCTGCGAGGTGCCGAGGTTGGTGAACCACATGAGGTAGACGACGTAGAGCAGGACCACGGCGCCGCTGACCAGCAGCACCCAGCCCAGTCCCCGCACCGCACGCGTCACCCCGTACCCCTCGTTCCGACCGGTCCACGAGCGTACCCCGCCGGCCCGGACCGGCCCCGACGCCGGTAGGATCGGCGTCCACGCATCCACGAGCGCACCGCCGCCCACCGTTCCACGAGGGACCGATGCCCAAGAGCAAGCACCGGCGCAAGGGCCGCGCGCGTCCGCGGGCCCACGAGACCGCCCCGCCGCCGAAGAACCCCGCTCCGAGCCCCACCTGGGTCCCGGCCACCGGCGCCGGGCTGCTGGTGGCCGGCGTGGCCGTGATCCTGCTCGGCTACCTCCCCCCGATCAACGAGGCGATCAGCACCTGGCCCCTGTTGGGCGGCAACTGGGGCCTGGTCGTCGGCTTCATCATGCTGGCCGCCGGCTTCGGCTTCCTCACCCGCTGGCGATGATGTGCCCCAGCCACCCCGGCTGCGCACGTGCAACACGCGCCACACGAGCGCGCAGAGCGGCACCGATCACCGCTGACATCCACACAGGCCTCCTCCACGGCTGTGGAAAACCGGGGCGTCGCCGACCCCACCGCTCCACAGGGTTTTCCACAGATTCATCCACACCGATGGGGGCGCCCGAGGTGGAGAACGCCCCACAGCCCGCCCCGCCCGATCGTTCGGACAGTGCCCGAGAGGTCTGCGATGCCGCTCTACGAGTACCTGTGCACAGCTTGTGGAAATCCACAGGAGCGCGTGGTCCCGCATGAGCAGGCCGACGAGCCGGGGCCCTGTCCCGACTGCGAGGGCGAGCTCAAGCGGCGCTTCAGTCGGGTGGGCGTGCGCCTCGAGGGGTGGGGCTTCTCCCGCAACGACGCCATGATCCCCGAGCGCCCCGGGCGCCCCGACTACCGCACCGTGCGCGAGCGCGCCGAGCGCATCTCCGAGGGCGAGGGCTGAGCCCGGCGCCGCCCGGCGGCCCCCGGCCGCGGCGGGTGGCCTAGCTCAGGATCTCCGTGCGCTCGTGCATCCGCTGGCCACAGTGGCTGGGCGCACGCGCCGTGCCACGGATCAGCAGCAGCACCTCGGTGCCGCACTCCTCGCACCAGAAGAGCGTGCGCTCGTCGCTGCCGACCGGCGTGGCCGTGGCCTCCTGGGCCTCGAGGTGCTTGGCGTCGGTCACCAGCGCGCGCAGCGACCCCAGCAGCCACCGCAGCAGCGCCAGGCCCAGCAGCGGGGCAAGCACCCACTGCCATCCCCAGTTGATCCCCACGATCACCGCCACGGCGGCGAGGGGGACGAGCAGCAGGATCATGGTCGGGCTCCCGAGGCTGCGCGGGGCAGGTCCCGCACAGCGTGCCACGTCCTGGCCGGGGCGTGGTCACCGGCGACGGTGGCCGTCACGCGGCGAGACCGCCCGGAGCTCCCGGACGGTCTCGCCGCAGGTGCGGGTGGCGCGAGCCGGATCAGGTCAGCCGCTCGAAGATGGTCGCGTTCGCCATGCCGCCGCCCTCGCACATGGTCTGCAGGCCCCAACGGCCGTCGACCTGGTCCAGGACGTTCATCAGCGTGGCGGTGAGCTTCGAGCCCGACGCGCCCAGCGGGTGCCCATTGGCGATCGCGCCGCCGTTGACGTTGACCTTGGCCATGTCGGCCCCGGTCTCCTTCTGCCAGGCCAGCACGACCGGCGCGAAGGCCTCGTTGACCTCGAAGGCGTCGATGTCGCCGATGCTCATGCCGGCGCGCTCGAGCACCTGCGCGGTGGCGGGGATGACGCCGGTGAGCATGAAGATCGGGTCGTCGCCGGCGACCGCGAAGGCGTGGACCCGGGCACGGGGCGTGAGGCCGAGCTTCTCCGCCTTGCTGCGCTCCATCACCAGCACCGCCGAGGCGCCGTCGGAGATCTGCGAGGAGCCGCCCGCGGTGACCACCCAGTTGATCTCCGGGAACCGCTCGGCGATCTTCTCGTTGTAGAAGGCGGGCTTGAGGCCGCCCAGCGAGTCGACGGTGGTGCCGGGGCGGATGCCCTCGTCACGGTCGATGCGCCCATCCTCGGGGCCCTCGCCCCGGTCGATGGCGACCGGGTGGATCTCCGAGGAGAAGCGACCGTCCTCGGTCGCCGCCTGCGCGCGGGCGTGCGACTCCGCGGAGAAGGCGTCCACGTCCTCGCGCGAGATGCCCCACTTGGCGGCGATCAGCTCCGCGCCGACGCCCTGGTTGACCATGCCCTCCGAGTAGCGCTCGCGCAGGCGCTCGCCCAGGGGGTTCTCCCCCATCGACGAGGAGCCCATGGGAACGCGGCTCATGACCTCGACGCCGCTGGCGATCGCCACGTCGTAGGCGCCCGCCATGATGCCCTGGGCGGCGAAGTGCAGCGACTGCTGCGACGAGCCGCACTGGCGGTCGATGGTGGTCGCGGGCACGGACTCCGGGAAGCCGGCGGCCAGCACCGCGTTGCGGCCCACGTTGAAGGCCTGCTGGCCGGCCTGCGAGACGCAGCCGGTGATCACGTCGTCGACCTCGCCCGCGTCGATGCCGGCCCGGTCGACCAGCGCGGCGAGCGTCTCGGCGAGCAGGTCGGTGGGGTGCCAGCCGGACAGCGCGCCGCCCGGCTTGCCCTTGCCGATGGGGGTGCGGACGACCTCGACGATGACGGCCTCACGCATGGGGGATCCTCTCTCCCGGATGAAGTGGTACGCGACTCGAACTCACCGAGCAGGGTACTGCCGGCGCCCCCACGCGGAGACATCGGCCCTGCTCAGCGCACCTCGTCCAGCAGCTCGGCGACGACCGCGCCCACCGCGTCCACCTCGATCAGGAAGCTGTCGTGGCCGTGCGGCGAGCGCAGCACGTCGGCCCGCTCCCCGAGCCTGGGCAGCAGACCCGCCAGCTCGTGCTGCTCGTCGACCGGGTAGAGGCGGTCGCTGTCGATGCCGATCACCCGGGCCGCGCCGGTGTAGCGGGCCAGCGCCGTTGCCACGCCGCCGCGGTCCCGGCCGACGTCGTGGCCGTTCATCGACTCGGTGAGCACGACGTAGGAGGCGGCGTCGAACCGGCGGACGAGCTTGCCACCGTGGTGGTCGAGGTAGGACTGGACGGCGAAGCGACCGTCGAAGCTGTACGGGTCCTCCTCGCCCTGCGCCGCGCGGCCGAAGCGGTCGTCGAGCTCCTCGCGGCTGCGGTAGGTCCAGTGGGCCAGGCGGCGGGCCAGCGCGAGCCCGGCGGTGGGCTGCGCGGCCGCCGGGTCGCGCAGATAGTCGCCGCCCCGGTAGGCCGCGTCGGCGCGGATCGCCTGGACCTGGATCGACTGCAGCGCGATCTGGTCGGCGCTGGCGACCGCGCCCACGGCGATCGGCACGATCCCGCGCACCCGCTCGGGGTGCAGCACCGCCCACTCCAGCACCCGCATCCCGCCCATCGAGCCGCCGAGCACCGCCGCCCACGTGTCGATGCCCAGCGCGTCCGCGAGGCGCCGCTCGGCCTCCACCTGGTCGCGGACGGTGAGGTAGGGGAAGCGGCCGGCCCACGGCCGGCCGTCCGGGGCGTCGCTCGCGGGCCCGGTCGTGCCCTGGCAGCCGCCGAGCACGTTGGGCGCGACCACGAACCAGCGGTCGGTGTCGATGGGGCAGCCCGGGCCGACCATGCCCTCCCACCAGCCGGCCGTCGGATGCCCGGGTTCGACGGGGCCCACCACGTGGCTGTCGCCGGTCAGCGCGTGCAGGATGAGCACGGCGTTGCGGCCGTCCGGGGCGAGCTCGCCCCAGGTCTCATAGGCCATCCGCACGTCGGGGACCTCGCCGCCCCGCTCCAGGGCCACGGTGCCGACGTCGACGAAGCGCCGGCGCCCGACGGGATCGCCGTCCCGCCAGGCGCCGGTGCGCTGCTCGACGTCGCCCACGCCGTCAGGCGCCCTTGGCGGCGCGGAAGCCGGCTTCGAGGTCCGCGATGAGGTCCTCGGCGTCCTCGAGCCCCACCGAGAGGCGGACCAGTCCGGGGGTGACCCCCGTGGTCAGCTGCTCCTCGGGCTTGAGCTGCGAGTGGGTCGTGCTCGCCGGGTGGATGATGAGGCTGCGCACGTCGCCGATGTTCGCCAGATGGCTGAACAGCTCCACGCCGTCGACGAAGCGGCGACCCGCCTCGACCCCGCCGGCGAGCTCGAAGGACAGCACGGCGCCCGCACCCTTGGGGGCATAGCGCTGGGCGTTGGCGTGCCAGGGGCTGGAGGCCAGGCCCGCGTACCAGACCTGCTCGACCTCGTCGCGGCCCTCGAGCCACTCCGCGATCCGCTGCGCGTTGGCGACGTGGCGGTCCATCCGCAGGCTCAGGGTCTCGATGCCCTGCAGCAGCAGGAAGGAGTTCATCGGCGAGATCGCCGGGCCGATGTCGCGCAGCAGCTGCACGCGCAGCTTGATCGCGTAGGCGCCGTTCTCGTTGCCCAGCGCCTCCCAGTAGTTGAGGTCGTTGTAGGAGGGGTCGGGGGTGGTCAGCCCGGGGAACGCTGCCGCGTGCGCGCCCCAGTCGAAGCTGCCCCCGTCCACCACGACGCCGGCCACCGCGGTGCCGTGACCGCCGAGGAACTTCGTCGCGGAGTGCACCACGATGTCGGCACCGTGCTCGAGCGGTCGGACCAGGTACGGCGTGGGGATGGTGTTGTCGATCATCAGCGGCACCCCCGCCTCGTGGGCGAGGTCCGCGACGGCCGCGATGTCGAGCACGTCGATCTTGGGGTTCCCGATCGACTCGCCGTAGAAGAGCTTGGTGTTGGGCCGCACGGCCGCCTTCCAGGCCCCGAGGTCGTCGGGGTCCTCGACGAAGGTCGTCTCGATGCCGAGTCGCGGCAGCGTGTAGCGGAAGAGGTTGTAGGTGCCGCCGTACAGCGAGGCGGACGAGACGATGTGGTCGCCGGCGGAGAGGATGTTGAGGATCGCCAGCGTCTGCGCCGACTGGCCCGAGGCGGTCGCCACCGCGGCCACGCCCCCCTCGAGCGAGGCGACCCGCTGCTCGACCACGTCGGTGGTCGGGTTCATGATCCGCGTGTAGATGTTGCCCATCTCCGCCAGCGCGAAGAGGTTCTCCGCCCGCTCGGTGTCGCCCAGGACATAGGACGTCGTCTGGTAGATGGGCGTGGCCCGTGCCCCGGTGGTCGGGTCGGGCTCCGCGCCCGCGTGGATCTGCCGGGTGTCGAACGACCAGCTGGCCGGATCGTGCGCGCTCACGCTGTCTCCCTCGTTCTCGTGACTCAATGGGACGCTCGGGCGGAACTCGCCGCGAGCCGACTGCGGGACGGTAGTGACCCCTCGGCCAGGTGCGTCCACAAGCGTAGGGACAAGCGGGACAACCCTCGACATTCTGGCCCCGGGCCGAAGTGGCCGATCGCCGGCAACGGCGTACCCTACGCTCTCGCCGCACGACCGGGGCCCGTAGCTCAGCCCGGCAGAGCACCTGCCTTGCATGCAGGAAGTCAGGGGTTCGAATCCCCTCGGGTCCACGCACGCACAAGGGGCCATGAGACCTCGAACAGCGCACCGGTCCCGACGTCGCCGAGGTGCCTTCGGCTCGCTGCTGTCGTCTCCGCAGCGGCCATTGCTGCTCTTTCACTGCCGCTGGCGGCTGAGGGCAACTCGCTTATCGTCGTTCTGGCGGTCATCGCTGTGTTCGGGGTTGCCGCGGCCACGGCATGGGTCAGTAGCGCTGCCACAGCGCGAGGTCGCAGCGGTAGGCCGTGACGGTGGCCGCCGAGCTGTAGCCAGCCAGGTAGCTCTCGACAGCAGCAGGGAAGGTGAAGGATGGCATTGCGGTGCTCCTCGTAGGGGTACGAGAAGCACCCGCCCCTGGCCCGAGGCGGTCGATAACGCGCACAGCCCGAGGTGCCATACCCCTCCGGCACCCGAGGTTCCGCTTGGCACCGTGGTGCGTGCCGATCTCGAGCGCTACGCCCGCCAGCTCGAACACGACGGGTGGGCTCCGGCCACCGTTGCCCGCCGGTTGGCCACGCTTGTCGAGTTCTACCGCTGGTGCGCTGACGAGCAGCTCATCGCCAACGGGTCTGCGCCACCGACGTTGTGGACCTGGCTCAAGACCGCTGGCACCACACCTTGACCATCCTCGGCAAAGGCGACAAGCCCGCCGTCGTCCCGCTCCCTCCGCGCACGGTCGATGCGGTGCGCACCGCGGTCCGAGACCGGCAGGCCGGCCCACTACCGCCACGCCTCCTACACCGTCATGCAGTACGTCTCCGGGGCCTCCTGACCCAACCGCGTGCCTGTGGGTCCATCGACCGGCCCGGCCGGCTCCGGCCTACAATGCCGGCATGGCCTTCGAGCGGATCACGACCAACCCCGAACGGATGCAGGGGCTTCCCTGCATCCGTGATACGCGCGTGACCGTCAGCGCCATCCTCGGTCAGCTCGCGGCGGGACAGTCGATCGAGCAGATCCTGGCCGACTACCCCCAACTCGAGCGAGAAGACATCCTCGCCGCCCTGGAGTACGCGGCCGCGATCGCCCGTGAGCGAGAGATCCCGCTGCCCACGG
>SKLC01000026.1 GCA_007123425.1 Nitriliruptoraceae bacterium | reverse complement strand
GGTCCGCGCCCTGGTGGGTGAGCTCGTGGTCGTGGGCGGTGCCGGCGCGCGGCGCGGAGGCGGTGCCGGTCACCTCACCGGGGGGCGCGGAGGCGGCACGGTCCGTCCGCGGGGGCTCGCGGTGCTCGTCGCGGGGGGCGGTCTCCCCACGCTCGTCGGTGGTGTGCTGGAACGGCTCGGGATGGGGCTGGACGGTGATCACCACCGTCAGGGCCCGACCCGCGGCCGCGCACAGCGCGTCGCGGATCCGGTCGCCGCAGCGGGCGTCGAGCCATTCGCGGGCGAAGCTGTGGGGGCTGGCCAGGACCACCGTGTCGTCGCTGAACCCCACCGGCCGTGTGGCCGCGAGCCACTGGCGCTGTGCGGGGGAGGAGACCGTCGGCATCACGGACTCGAGGCTCTCGCTCCACAGGGTCTCGAGATCCAGCGTCGAGGGTCGCGACACACCAAGCTCCTGACGTCCCTACGTCGTGCACGGGTTCTGCGTGTTGTGGCGAGGCGTGGCCGTCGCCCGACACCGCCGTGCGAGCATGGTCGCAGGAGCAGCGAGTCCCCCACCTACGTGTCCACAGTGGTGTCCACAGGTGTGGAAAGCAGTCTGCTCCCGTGCGTGTCGCACGGCCGGAGCCGGTGGGGAAGGACTGGGCGCTCCACTGTCCGCACCGGCCCGGCCGTCCTCGAACGGCCCCGGCGGGTCAGGGAACTCTCCAGACGGCTGCGGACGATACACCTGCCCCCGGGGCGTGGCAACAGATGCTGGCGACCGGCTCGTGTCGCGCGCGATCGGGTGCGCGAACAGATCCGGTTGCCGCCCGGGCTGGCGGGCCGGTACGCTTCCGCAACGTCGTCGCACCGGCGACGGTTTTGTGGCGTTCCTCGATCCGCCCCTGGTCCTTGGTGACCGTCGTGCTCTGGGATCCGGGACCCACCACGTCTCCGTCTGTCGCGTGCCGTCATCTGCCCTACGAGGGGGCCCTCTCGTGAAGCACACCTTCCAGCCCAACAACCGTCGCCGCAACCGCAAGCACGGCTTCCGTGCGCGGATGAAGACGCGGCAGGGCCGGGCCATCGTCAACAACCGTCGCCGCCGCGGGCGCGCGAAGCTGTCGGCCTGAGCTCCGTGCGTCCCGTCCAGGTCGATCGGCTCCGCGACGACCGGGAGATCGGCGCGGTGCTGCGCGGCCGTCGCCAGCACGCCGGGCATCTCGCGGTCGTGCACGTGCGCGAGGACCAGCACGACGGCACCCCGCGTGTCGCCGTCGTCGCGTCGCGTCGCGTCGGCTCCGCGGTCTCCCGAAACCGGGCCAAGCGCGTGCTCCGCGAGGCGGCCCGCCACGTCGCCTGGCGCCCGGGCACCGACGTCGTCCTGGTCGCCCGTGCCGCCTGCGCGGGCAGCATGATGCAGCCGGTCCGCGACGAGGTCGAGCAGCTCGCCGATCGGCTGGGTGTCCTCGAGGTCGGGGACGCAGCATGAGTCGCCGGCTGCCCTCGGTGGACTCGGGTGTCGCGCGACCGTCCGGACGCGATCCCGACGTCGTGGTGGCGCCAGCGGATCCCAGCGCAGCCGATCGTGCGCGCCCGTCTCCGATCGCCCGGCTGCTGCTGGGCCTGGTGCACCTCTACCGCCTCACAGCGGCGGTGCGCACCCCGCGCTGCCGCTTCCTGCCCACCTGCTCCGGCTATGCCCTCGAGGCCCTGCGCGTGCACGGGGCGCTGCGGGGAACCTGGCTGGCCATCCGGCGGGTCGGGCGCTGTCATCCATGGAACCCGGGCGGGATCGACCCCGTGCCCCCGAGGGAGTAGTCAGCCGTGGCCGACTGGTTCATGAGCAACATCGGCGATCCGGCGATCGCCGTCCTCACCCAGCTGCTGTCGTGGTTCCACGACATCGTCGAGCCCGTCGCGGGCGTCCACTCGTGGGGCTGGGCGATCGTGATGCTGACCCTGCTGGTGCGTATCGCGCTGCTGCCGCTGGCGATCAAGCAGACCCGGTCGATGCGGGCGATGCAGAAGCTGCAGCCGCAGATGAAGGAGCTGCAGAAGAAGTACAAGGTCGACCGCACGCTGCTCAAGAAGGACCCGGAGCAGTACAAGGCGAAGAAGCAGAAGCTCAACGAAGAGATGATGGCGCTCTACCAGCGGGAGGGCGCCAACCCGGCGGCCTCGTGCCTGCCGCTGCTGGCCCAGGCGCCGATCTTCATCGCGCTGTTCTGGACGCTGGTCCGCTCGGACGAGTTGCGCGGCCAGCCCTTCTACTTCGTCACCCTCAACCTGCCCGAGGAGGGGCTGACCGGCGCGGTCAGCGCTGCTGGGTGGCCGGGATGGCTGCTCATCGCGCTGATGGCGGGCACGATGTTCGTGGCCCAGAAGCAGATGATGGCCCGCAACCCGATGCAGGCCGAGGGGCCGATGGCGCAGCAGCAGAAGATCATGCTCTACGCCATGCCGGGCCTGCTGGCGGTGATCTCTTTCCAGTTCCCGCTCGGCGTGCTGCTCTACTGGGTCACGACGAACTTCTGGCAGGTCGCCCAGCAGTCGATCATCCTTCGCGAGGTCAAGCACGAGCTCGAGGAGGAGCGGCGCGGCGACACCCAGCTGAGCAAGAGTGCCACGACCGGTGGGGACGACGCGCCGGCGAAGGGTGGCGACGCCAAGAAGGGCAAGCAGCAGGGCTCTGGGAAGGGCAAGCAGGGCTCCAGCGAGGGCGACGGCGCGTCCGGCAAGGCCCCGGGCAAGCAGGGCTCCGGCAAGGGCGACGGCGCGGCCGGCAAGGGCAAGGGTCAGGGCGCGAAGGGTGCCGGCTCCAAGGACCAGCCGGGCAAGGGCAAGGACGCGGGCAAGCCGGCCGGTAAGGACCAGCCGACGGGCGCCGCGCCCACCAGCAACGGCAACAAGCAGAAGGGAGCCGGTGACGCGAACGGATCGCGCTCGCGCTCCAAGGGCAAGCGTGACCACATCCCCCGCCGCAGCGGCGGGTAGTAGCGCTGATCGAGGAGGTAGAAGGTGAGTCGGACGACCCAGGCGCAGGGTGCGACCTTCGAGGACGCGCTCGCTGCGGCCATCGCAGAGTTGGCGGGCACCGAGCGGGAGAAGGTCGAGCTGGGGGTCGGGGGTGTCGACCTCGGTGACCTGAGCGGGAGCATCCGCCTCGACCTCGAGATCAGCTCGCCGGACCGGGCCCAGGATGATGAGGGTGACAACGACCGCGGGGGCGCGCGTGACGACCGCGGCCCGTCTCGAGAGCCGCGTGACGAGGGCAACGGCGAGGACGAGGTCACCGCTGAGGACCTCGACGAGGAGGCCGACGCAGCCGCGGACTTCCTCGAGGGTCTGCTCGACGCGATGGATCTGCCCGGCGACCTGCGGATCCACCTCCACGACGACCACGCTGAGGTGGAGATCATCGATCTCGGCACCGGCGCGCTGATCGGCCGGCGCGGTCAGACGCTGGAGTCCATCCAGGAGCTGCTGCGGTGCGCGATGCAGCGCCAGTTCCAGCGGCGGTGCCGCGTGAAGGTCGATGCCGAGGGCTACCGGGCCCGACGGCTCGAGAAGCTGATCGAGAAGGCCGAGGACGCGATCGACGAGGCGCTCGACGGTGAATCCGTCCGGCTCGAGCCGATGGATGTCTTCGAGCGCAAGGCCATCCACAATCTCGTCGCGCAGAACGACGGCGTGACGAGCCGCAGCCAGGGTCGCGAGCCGGCCCGGCGCGTGATCATCGAGTCCGAGGACTGAGCCGCCGCTGCTCCGCATCAAGACGCCCGGGCCGCAGGCCCGGGCGTTTCACGTGGAACCGCGAGGGTCGGGCGAGCTGCTGCCCACGACCCGCAGCGCGGCATCCGACCACCGCCGCTCCTCGCGCGCGAGGCGCCGGGCCAGCCGACCCCCGCCCGTCAGCGGAAGGACGTCAGGGCGCGGGCCGATCTCCAGTGAGCCGGCGGTCCGACGCCGGTCGCGACCACCCCGGCCCCTCGCCCATCGACCGGGTGGGCTGGTTGCGCATCGTGGGACTGTGGTGATGATCCCGAGCGCCGTCCACGGTCGGAGGTGGCCCGTCCCCTGTCGCGCGCTTCTCATGCGCCGGGCCGGCGGGCACCACGTGAAGGAGGCGTCGCACACCACGAGTTGCTGCGCCGCCCTGCAGACGGCCCTCTGGTCGACGTGACGGGTCGAGTTCCGAATGCCGGAGCACAGGGGCATCTTCGAAATCCCGTCTCGAACCATCTCAGCGCGTTTTCGCAGGTCGCGCGGGTGATCGGGCTGCTGTGACCGGCTTTGTCATGGATGGGGCCGCGCAGCTGGCTGTCGGGGAGCGGCGACCGCCGCCTTCTTGGCAACCGATCGGCGGCCCGGCGCGCGGTGGCGGGGCGAGCGTCGCGAACCACGGTGGCCTGTGGAGCGAACATATGTTCGTATTGGTCGGGCGCGGGCCGTGGGCCGACCACGGTGCAGGTGGTCCGACCCTTGGTGCGCGAGGGGATGACGGATCAGGTGGAGGATCCGGCCATGGCCCCCGGATCAGGACCGGCTGGTGGGCAGCCACCAGAGACCACCCTCGGCACCTTGACGACCCCCGATCC
Organism: Nitriliruptoraceae bacterium; assembly: GCA_007123425.1. Taxonomy (GTDB): domain Bacteria; phylum Actinomycetota; class Nitriliruptoria; order Nitriliruptorales; family Nitriliruptoraceae; genus SKLC01. Next base: position 4,262 of record SKLC01000026.1, on the reverse strand, counting down.
CTCGTGTCGGCTGTCGGGGCGGAGGCGGCGCGTCGGCGTGGTCTCCCATCGCTCGTGCGATGTTGGGGATCGCCCGCAATCGAGGTCAGGGTCGGCGTGGCGCCACCCGCGCGTCCTCGGAGAAGGCCGGGCGTGGCCGCGGCCTCGAGGTGCAGGGTGTCACCGTGGGCCTGCCGAGCCGCTGTCGTGCTGCCGGCAGCCCGGTGGGGATGACCGCAGAGGCAGCGCCGGTGCGCCGACGTCCACGTCGGCCAGCATCCTGGCGCCACGTGTGCTGCGCATCCTGCCGCAGCTGCTTTCCGCGCCCTCCGCAGCGGCCCCCCGCCGCAGCGCTGCCCCCGATGGTCGCCCTCCGCGACCGGCTCGGACCATAGCCCGTTCGATGTGCCCCCACGGGTCGGTCGACGAGGGGAGTCCGGCTCCGCTGGCAGGCAGTGCGACGCGGTGTCGCGCCGGAGGCGGCACGTGCTGGCAGAGCTGGGGTACGGCGCGATGCTCGGGAGGATGGTCGCGGCGTGCAGGTCCGTGTCGCGCACGTGATCCGGTCCACGTGGAACGGCCCCGGGATCCTGGTTCCCGCGGCACCGCCGCAGAGGTGCGTGGGCGCGTCGGGCCCACGCCCCCCTACCGGTGCCAGCGCGCTCGTCCCGCGCCTCCCGTCTGTGTCCGGGTGTTTCACGTGGAACCGAGGGCAGGCGCGGCACGAGCAGTGGGTCGGTTCGATCGACCGCTGCCCGTTTCACGTGGAACGGGTAGGAGGACCTGGCGCCTGATGCCCAGAATGTGTACGCGGCGGGGGTAGGGGCCATGGCACCAGCTCTGCCGACGTCGGCGCATCGGGCGACCCACGTCTCAGATGCGTCAGTTCGCGTCATGGTGCTGGCCCGCGCGTTCACCTCCGTGGGCACGTGCGCGGGACCGGATCCACACCCCGAGGCCGCCTCCGAGCCCGATCGTGACGAACAGCCCCCAGGCGTCCGGGCGCGTGATGTGCGTCGGCAACGCGAGCACCGACAATCCCACCGCGAACAGACCGATGGTGGGAGCCGCCAGCAACGGGTGCATGTTGTTGAGCTCGTGCAGTGACGTCCTGAACGTCTTCACCGCGGTCCCCTTCGTTCATTCGCCCTCCTCCATCGTGCCACCCGGGGGGCCGACGTGGCAGCCATTCGTCTCCCACCCGATACCCAGCAGCCGCGATCACGCTCCCATGGGCACACGGGGCCAGGTTGCACGGAGGTCTCGGGTTCCGCGTCCCCCGGTTCGCGTGGAACGGGGTGTCCGGGGAGTCGGGGGATATCGGCCAGGCCGTGGTTTCACGTGGAACGCCGACGCGGCCCCGGAAGGCTCCCCAGTAGGCTGCGGCGATCATGACCACGCAGGACCCCACCGCAGACCGCGATCGCATGCTCAGCACGTTCGCTGAGCTCGTCCGCACGTCGCCACACAACCTCGTGTCTCGCCGCGCGCGTGCGGAGCTGTCGACGCGTCATGTGCCCGAAGCCGTCGCGCTGGCCCACCTGCTTCCGTCCGGCCAGCACCGCCTGCTGGACGTGGGGTCCGGCGGCGGATTCCCCGGCATGGTGATTGCGATCACACGGCCCGACATCGAGGTCCACCTGCTGGAGGCCACGGCGAAGAAGGTGGGCTTCCTGCGGGAGGCGGCCGCCGCGCTCGTGCTCGATGTCGAGGTCCATCACGGGCGAGCGGAGGAGCTGGCCGCTGGCCCCCTGAGGGGTGCCTTCGATCTCGTCACGGCGCGCGCGGTCGCCCCCTTGCATGAGCTGCTCGACATCACCCTGCCGTTCCTCGCCCCCGAGGGCGTGCTCTACGCCGTCAAGGGCGAGCGCTGGTCGGAGGAGCTCGCGGCGGCCGAGCCGCGACTGCGCCAGCTCGGCGGCATCGTGCTGGCCACCCCGGACGACCAGGCGGAGGTCGAGGGCAGCGACGCCGGGCCGCGCGTGGTGATGATCGGGCGGTCTGCATGACCGCGCCGGCGAGGTCCCGCCGTCGAACCGCTAGGGTCGCCGCGTCGGGGTCGACCTCGAGGAGGCGCTGCTGATGACGACCGCGCCCGTACACACCCAGGGCCAGACGACCTCCACGGTCGTCTGCGTCGCCAATCAGAAGGGTGGGGTCGGCAAGACCACGACCACCGTCTCGGTGGCTGCGGCGCTGGCCTCGCTCGGCGCGCGGGTCCTGGTCGTGGATCTGGATCCCCAGGGCAACGCCACGACCGGGCTCGGACTGCGCGTGGATCAGGGCGAGGACGGCACCTACCAGGTGCTCGTCGACGGCCTCCCCGCGGCCGAGGCGATCCGGTCCACCGACGTGGAGCGGCTCGACGTGCTGCCCTCGTCGCTCGACCTGGCCGGTGCGGAGGTGGAGCTGGTGCCGGCCTTCTCGCGCGAGCTCCGGCTTCGCCGAGCGCTGGAGGATCTTCCGGCTCCCTACGATGTCGTCTTCATCGACTGCCCGCCGTCGCTGGGATTGCTCACGATCAACGCGCTGGTCGCCGCCGACCAGGTGCTCGTGCCGATCCAGTGCGAGTACTACGCGCTGGAGGGGCTGGGCCAGCTGATGCGCACGGTGCGCCTCGTCGGGGACAATCTCAACCGCGCGCTGGAGCTCGGCGGGGTCGTGCTGACGATGTACGACGGCCGCACGAACCTCTCGCAGCAGGTCGTCGACGAGGTGCGTGACTACTTCGGTGACCGGGCCTACGGGACCATCATCCCCCGCACGGTCCGGCTGTCGGAGGCCCCCAGCTTCGGCCAGCCGATCACGGTGTTCGACCCGTCCAGTCGTGGATCGCGCGCATATGAGCGCCTGGCGCTCGAAATGGGGGAGCGGCTCGGGCTGGCGCTGGCCAGCGCGGAGACCTCGGCCCTGGATCGGCTGCTGGGTGGGGCTGCATCATCCCGGCCCGAGGCGGCGACGGCGGCCCACGCCGTGCGGGACGAGGACACCGCGGCAGCGGACGCCGGGGCCCGCGGGTCCTACGACGAGGAGGACGCCAGGTGAATCGCCGTGGAGGTCTGGGGCGCGGCCTGGCCGCGCTGATCCCCCCCGACGAGCAGCCCGGGCAGGCGAGCCTCGTCGAGCTGCCCGTGGATGCGATCGTCCCCAATCCGCGGCAGCCTCGCGAGATCTTCGACGAGGACGAGCTCGAGGGGCTGGCGACCTCGATCCGTGACATGGGGCTGTTGCAGCCACTGGTGGTCCGTCCGCTCGAGGAGGACCGCTACGAGCTGATCGCGGGCGAGCGGCGACTCCGCGCGGCCAAGCGCGCCGGTGTCGAGGCGCTGCCCGCCCTGGTCCGTCACACCGACGACGGTGACCTCCTCAAGGAGGCGCTGGTCGAGAACATCCACCGGGTGCAGCTCAACCCGTTGGAGGAGGCCGCCGCCTATCAGCAGCTGCTGGAGGAGTTCGAGTTCAGCCAGGAGGAGCTGGCCTCGCGGCTGGGCAAGTCCCGGCCGTCCATCAGCAACGCCCTGCGGCTGCTGGGCCTGCCGCAGCCCGTGCAGCGTCGCGTGGCCGCCGGGGTGCTCAGCGCGGGCCACGCCCGGGCCCTGCTGGCGGTCGGCGAGCCCGTGGAGCAGGAGCGGCTCGCCGACCGGATCGTCGCCGAGGGGCTGTCCGTGCGGGCCACCGAGGAGCTGGTGCGCCTGCGCCTGGTCGAGGAAGCCGACGAGGAGCCCGCGCGCCGCCGCGGGTCCCGCTCGTCGCGGGTGACCGCCCCCGGCCTCGTGGAGCTGCAGGAGGACCTGTCGGACGCGCTCGAAGCGCGGGTGCGGATCACGATGGGCGCGCGCAAGGGTCGGCTCCAGGTGGAGTTCGCCTCGGTCGATGACCTCGAGCGCCTGGTGGGGGTGATCGCCCGCGGGCTGGAGTCCGAGGGCGCGACCGGCGGCGGGATGCCGGAGCGGGCGTTGGACGAGCTCACCCGCGCCGACCCGGACGCCGCCCCCTAGGAGGCTGCCGACGGCCCGCGACCGGCGCTGCGGGCAGCGCTCGCCGAGCCGCGAGCGACGTCGTCCTCAGTCCGCTGTCGACCCGTCGTCGGCGCGCAGCGTCGTCACCGTGCCATCGTCAGCGCCCAGCAGCGCCTGCTCGGCCAGGTCGATGAACAGGCCGGTCTCGGGCACACCCGGCAGCAGCGCGATCGTCACATCCGCGACGGCGGGGTCCTCCAGACCACCGGGCATGCGGCAGTCGAGCATCGCGTTGCCGTTGTCGGTGCGGTAGGGGCCATCATG
>SKLC01000437.1 GCA_007123425.1 Nitriliruptoraceae bacterium | reverse complement strand
GTGCGCCCCACGCGGGCCGGCCGGCACCGGGGCTCACGCCACCACCCCGCGGCGAGGCAGGTCGGCCTCGCGGACCGGGACCAGCGCCCGCCCGTAGGGACGCGTGCCGAGCGTGCCGTTCATCGGGCGTGTGAGCAGCAGCTGCAGGTCGTTGACGTAGCGGGCCAGGAACGCGGCCTCGCAGTAGGCCAGGTAGAACTCCCACATCCGCACGAACGGCTCGTCGAAGCCCAGCGCGCGGACGTCATCGATGTTGGCGAGGAAGCGCTCGCGCCAGCGCCGCAGGGTCTCCGCGTAGTGGGGAGCGATGTTGACCGCCTCCTCGACGAACAGCTCGGAGTGCCGCCCCATCGCGCCGGTCATCGCGTGCAGCGAGGGCAGGTGCCCGCCGGGGAAGATGTAGTGCTGGATGAAGTCCGGACGTCGCCGGTAGTGCTCGTAGCGCTGCTCGGGGATGGTGATGACCTGGATCGCCGCGAGCCCGTCGGGGGCCAGCAGCCGGTCGATCGCGGCGAAGTAGTCGCCGAGATACCGGTGCCCCACCGCCTCGAGCATCTCGATGGAGACGATGCGGTCGTAGGTCCCGGTCACCTCGCGGTAGTCGACGATCTGGATGTCGACGAGGTCGTCGACCCCGGCCGCGGCGACCCGCTGGCGCGCCAGCTCCGCCTGCTCCCGGCTCAGGGTGATGCCCGTGACCCGACAGCCGTGGGTCCTCGCGGCGTAGACGGCGAAGCCACCCCAGCCGCAGCCGATCTCGAGCACGTGGGCCCCGCGGTGGAGGCGGAGCCGCTCCGCGAGTCGTGCGTACTTCGCCCGCTGCGCCTCCTCGAGCGTCGCTTGGGGGCGCTCGAAGATCGCTGCCGAGTAGGTCATCGTCTCGTCGAGGAACAGCGCGTAGAGCTCGTTGGAGAGGTCGTAGTGGGCGGCCACGTTGCGCTTCGTCTGGCCCTGCCGGTTGGCGCGCGCCGCGTGGGCGAGCTTGTCCGCGGCGATGTTGAGCAGCGCCGCGGGCGTGATCCGCCGGAGCGCTGCGCGGTTGGCGATCACGATGCGGAACAGCGACACGAGGTCGTCGCTGTCCCACTCCCGGTGCATGTAGGACTCGCCGACGCCCACCGAGGCGCCGTGCAGCAGACGGGTGAAGAAGCGCCAGTCGTGCACGCGGATCCTCGCGCGCAGCTCGCTGCCGGGGTGACCGAAGCACCGTCGGCGACCGTCGGGCAGCGTCACCTCGAGCGCGCCGACCTCGAGCTGTGCCAGCATCTGCGCGATCGCGTGGCGCGCACGGTCCTGGGCGGCGGTGGGGGCGGGTGCGGTCATGGTCGCTCCTGGTTCCCGAGGCGGCCCCGGCCGTCGGTGGAACGGGACCCGGCGCCACCACAGTCGCAGCGCCTGGGCGTGGATGAGCGCGAGGGTGCGCACCGGCAGGTGCGGGTGGGCCACCAGCGCACGCAGCAGGGTGCGGCTGGTCAGCGCGTCGCGGCGACCGGACTGGGTGGCGTCGAACACCACGCCGTCGCCGTCGCTGACCTCCATGTGGACCAGCATCCCGCGCTCGTCGGGCGGGCGCAGCACGAAGTCGTAGACGTGCCCCTCGATGGCGAGGAAGGGCGAGACGTGGAAGGCCTTGTCCGCCCGCGCCCGCACCGTGCCGTCGCCCCGCTCCTCGAGCTCGTCGAGGAGGTAGGCGTAGCGGTCGCCGAAGGTGTTGTGGACCTCGGCGACCACGAGTGCGAGCCGCCCGTCGGCATGGTGGCAGAACCACCACGAGACGGGATCGAAGCCCAGCCCCAGCACCCGCAGCCCGGTGAGCACCTGCACACGCCCCTCGGGCAGGCGACGACCGTGGGCGGCCAGCCAGGCGGCCAGCTCGTGCCGGAGGTCGCGGCGCGTGGGGCCGAGGTGGTCCTCGTCGTGGAGGCTGGCCAGCGCGGGCCGGTTGTGGCCGAACCCCACGACCTCACGGTCGAGCTCCGCGAGCTCGTCGAGGTCGAGCAGAACGTGATACGTGCGCGTGCGGAACTCGTTGCGCGTCGGTCGGCGCCGGCGGTGGCGCACGGAGCCGACGTAGAGCCCGGAGCGCCGAGGTGGTGCGGCGGTGGACGTCAGGCCGGCCATCGGATCCCCAGTCGGTCGGCCACACGGACGGCCGAGTACAGCCCGTCCTCGTGGAAGCCGTAGCGGTGGTAGGCGCCGGCGAAGTAGGTGCGCCGCCGACCGTTGAGCTCGTCCAGCTCGTCGTGGGTCGCCACGCTCGCGGCCGTGTAGGTGGGATGGCGGTAGGTCATCCGCGCGATGCGCGTCCCCGGGCGCGGCGGCGTCTGCGGGTTGAGCGTGACCACGTAGTCGCGCGGCTCGCGCAGGCCCTGGAGGCGGTTCATGTGGTAGCTCAGGCTCACTCGCTCCCCCGGCGCCGAGCAGTCGTCGAGCAGATAGTTCCATGATGCCCACGCGCGCCGGCGCCGGGGCAGCAGCCCGGTGTCGGTGTGCAGCCAGGTGTCGTTGTCCGAGTAGTCCCAGGCTCCCAGCAGCTCCTTCTCGCGGGGGCTGGGGTCGGCCAGCATGCCCAGGCTCTGGTCCGCGTGCGCGGCCAGCACCACCACGTCGAAGCGCCCGGTCGTGCCGTCCTCGAGGCGGATGGTGACGCCGTCGGCGTCCCGCGCCACCGCGGCCGCGCCGGCGCCCAGGTGCAGCCGGTCGGCGAAGGGCGCGGTCAGGGGCGCCAGGTAGCTGGCGCTTCCACCCACGACGGTCCGCCAGGTGTGGTGGGTGGTCACGCCGAGCAGACCGTGGTTGGCGAAGAAGCGCAGCAGGGTCCCCAGGGGCATGTCGGCGGCCCCGCGGGTGCCGGTGGACCAGATCGCCGCGGCCATCGGCAGGACGTAGTGCGCCCGGACCCCGTGGCCGAAGCCGGCATCGGCGAGGAAGCGTCCCAGCGGCACGCGGGCCGCCCGTGGATCGTCGAGCAGGCGACGGCCCACGCGGTTGAACCGGGCGATGTCGGAGAGCATGCGCACGAAGCCGGGCCGGGCCAGGTTCGCGGGCTGGGCCAGCACGCCCGCGGGGTTCCCCGCGTACTCGAGATCACAGCGCTCGCAGCGCAGCGACCATGACATGTCCGAGGCGCGGGTGGCGACGCCGAGCTCGTCGAACAGGCGCACGAGCAGCGGATAGGTGGCCTCGTTGTAGACGATGAATCCGGTGTCGACCCCCACCGGCCCTCGCGCCCCGTCGACCTCGACGGTGTGCGTGTGCCCCCCTGCCCGCGAGGCGCGCTCGATCACATGGACCTCGTGGCGGCGGGAGAGCAGCCAGGCACTGGCCAGCCCGGCGATGCCGGTGCCGACGACGGCGACGCGCACGTGCTCCTCCTGGTGGGCCCGCGACGGGATCGGTGGGCGTTCGCGCCCGGGCGCCGTTCGGTTGGGTCGTGGGACGCGAGGGGGCACCTTCTCTCGAACGGTCGCCCCACGACCCCGTCCATTCGGTGGCCGGGCACCGACGGAACCACCAGAACGCACACGTACCGTGCCCACTCCGCCGCTACGAGCGACGTAGCAGGCTCCCGCTCCCAAGGAGGATCCCGTGAACAAGCACCTGCGTACCGCGACCATCGGCGCCGCCGTGCTGGCGCTCGGCCTGACCGCGTGCGAGGAGGGCGACGACGTCCTCGTCGACGAGAACGGCAACGGCGACGACGTGGTCGTGGACGACAACGGCAACGGCGACGGCGAGGACGTCGACGTCGACGTCGACGCGGACGCGGAGGGCGATGCGGACGCGGATGGCGACGCGGACGGCGACGCCGACGCCGACGCGACCGACGACATCGACACCGACGACTGAATCACCCCTCGTCGAGCCACGTGGAGCCCGGGTCACCGCCCGGGCTCCACGTGTGCCGCGCCCCACGCACGCGCACGTCGGGTGACGCGGTGGCCTCCCCCCGTGACGGCCACCACGCCACCCGACGACGAGTCCATGATGATGGACGGCCCGCCGCTACCCAACCGTGGCGTCACCTCAGTTGCAACGGTGGTACTACCACCACCATCCGAGGCCTCCCCGGCCTGCCGGGGTCCCTAGGCTCTGGTGCCTGTCCGGGCCACCGACGGGCGGCCACGAGTCACGACCGGGAGGCACCGTGGGCGAGGAGGCGGGCACCACGCCGGTCCGGCTGCTGATCGCCGAGGACGACTATCTGGTCCGTGAGGGCGCGCGAGCGGTGCTCGACGCCTTCGAGGGCCTGGAGGTCGTCGCGACCGCGGGCGACGCGACGGGGCTGCTCGAGCTCATCGAGGAGCACGGCGTGGACGTCGTGGTCCTCGACATCCGCATGCCCCCGACCTACACGACCGAGGGCATCGAGCTGGCACACCAGGTGCGCCGGCGCTGTCCCGGGGTCGGCATCGTCGTGCTCTCCCAGCACGACGACCCGGAGTACGCCCTGGAGCTGCTGCGCGACGGATCCGACGGGATGGCCTACCTGCTCAAGGAGCGGCTGGGCGACGCCGAGCGCCTGGTGCAGGCGATCGAGGAGGTCCGGGCCCGCGGCTCGATGCTCGACCCGCGCATCGTGGAGGCCCTCCTGGAGGCCCAGCGACGGCGCACGGCATCACGGCTCGCGGGGCTCACCCCGCGGGAGATGGACGTCCTCTCGCTGATGGCGTCGGGCAAGGGGAACCTCGCCATCGCCGCGGAGCTGTCCATCACCGAGCGCTCCGTCGAGAAGCACACCAACGCCATCTTCCGCAAGCTCGGGCTCACCGAGGAGCCCCAGCTCAACCGGCGTGTCGCGGCCGTCCTCTTCTTCCTGCAGCGCAGCCTGGCCTGACACCGGCAGCACCGCCTCGATCCGGGTGCCCTCACCCGGCGCGGGCAGGACCCGCAGCGTGCCGCCGAGCGCGTCGACCCGGTCCTGCATGTGCTGCAGGCCCCCGGAGGCGCCCACCGCCGCACCGTCGAACCCGGCGCCGTCGTCGCGCACGCTCAGCTCGAGGGCCTCGCCGGCGTGGCGCACCCGGATCTCGACGCGCTCGGCACGCGCGTGCTTGAGCGCGTTGGTCACCGCCTCGCCGATCAGGAAGTAGGCGCCCGTCTCCACCTCGTGGTCGACCCGCGGCAGCGGATCGGGCTCGAGCTCCACCTCGATCGGCAGCGGCGAGCGCGACGCGAGGCTGAACAGCGCCCCGCCCAGCCCCCGGTCCCGCAGGATCGAGGGGAACAGCGCCTGCCCCGTCGCGCGCAGCTCGTCGAGGATGTGGTCGATGCGCTGTGCGAAGGCCTCGCTCTCCTCGTCCAGGCGATCCGGATCGGCGCGCAGGCGGGTGCGGGCCAGGCCGACCTCGAGGCGCAGCAGCACCAGCTGCTGCTGAATCCCGTCGTGGAGATCGTGGGCCAGCCGCCGCCGCTCCGCGTCCTGGGCCCCCACGATCCGCCGCGCGGCGTCCTGCAGCGCATCCGCCTGGCGACGGATGAGCAGCAGCTGCGAGCGCAGCGCCAACCGCATGCGCTCCAGCGACGCCGCCAGGGTGCCGATCTCATCATGCCGCTCGGCCCGGAAGGAGGCGTCGAGCTCGCCGCCGGCGATCACCGTGGCCGTGTGGGTCAGGTCCTGCAGGGGACGGGTCATCAGGCGGGCGATCCCGTAGGCGAGCAGGCCGCACAGCAGCACGAGCATCACGGCCATGGACAGCCGGGTCCGGGTCAGCGCGGCGTCGAGCGCTCCGAGCGGATTCTCCACGACGAGCCCGACCGACGCCGTGCCTCCCCAGCCGTCGGGACCCGACAGGCCCACGTAGCGCACCAGCCGCTCCTCGTCGGCGACCTCCTGGATCTCGCCGGGCTCGTCCCACCTCCCGGCGGGCTCGGCAGCGCCGGGCAGCGTGGAGGCCACGACCTCGCCGTCGACCACGATCTCGACGTCGTCGGCGCCCACCATCGCGCGCATCCGCTCCACGCGCCGGTCGTCGAGGGGGTAGCCCACGACCATGACCAGCGGCTCCGGGCCCAGCAGGTCCACCGACGACACGTAGACCAGTCCGAACCCACCCTCGGCCAGGGGCACCACGCGCTGGCCGGAGAGGCGCTGCGTGGGACGCGCGATGGGCTGCTGTGGTGGCTCGACCCGCCACCGGGAGCTCGAGGTGGCCACGACCTCGCCGGTGGAGGCCTCCAGGACGTCGCCGATCTCCAGGGCGTTGCTCAGGCGGATGGTGCGCAGCAGCTTGAGCAGCTCGACATGGAGGTCCTCGCCGCTGATGCGCGCGACCTGCGCGAGGGTCTCGACCGACTGGCTGGTGCGAACCTGCTCCTCCCGCAGGAGCCGGTCGAGCACCAGGCCCTGCTCGGCGGACAGCACCCGGGTCTGCTCGCGCAGCTCCGCCCGTGCGAGCCGGCTCTCGAGGAACACGGCGACGGCCACGGACAGGACCAGGATCACCAGGAACGCGGTGAGGATCCGTGGCAGCAGCCCGAGGGGGGTTCTCGCAGGCCTGGCCCGCGGCCACCGCTGCCCCGTCTGTCGGGTCATCCCCGCCGCTCCTGCCAGTCCTCGGCGAACTCCTGGAGATCCTCCATGGCCTCACGGACCTCCTGTCGCCCCGCGAGGGTGTTCTCGATGCCCTCGCGGAACGCCTCCGCGACATCCGGATAGGCGATCAGGGGCATCACGTCCGCCTCGGCGAGCTCAGCGACGAACGCCGAGAGATCCGGAGAGTCCTGGAAGATCGCGTGATCGAGCAGGTGGGCGCGGGCCGGAAGGCGGCCCTCCTCCTCGACCAGCCGCAGGGCCACCTCGTCCTCGGTCAGGCGCAGCGCCAGCTCGAAGGCCAGCTCCCGGTGCTCCGAGCTGGCCGGCACGAACAGGCTGCTCCCGCCCAGCACCGTCCCGGTGTCGCCCTGCCCGCGCGGCAGCGGCAGCACCTCGATCTCGTCCGGGTCGACGTCGGCCCGGGCCATGGTCGGCAGGTCCCAGGAGCCACCGGAGTGCAGTGCCAGCTCGCCCTGCGCGAACAGCTGCACGCCCTCGCTGGCCAGGTCCGGCGCGAACGGGGAGGGAGCCAGGCCCTCCTCGACGAGCATGGCCCGCAGCTCGAGGGCAGCGATCGTGCGCTCGTCGTCGAAGGTGAACGTCGGCTCCCCCGTCTCCTCGTCGACCTCGACGAGCTCGCCGCCGAAGGCGCGGATCCAGCCGTAGGCGGCCCAGCTGCTGGCACCGACCAGCAACGCGTGGGCGGCCGCCCCCTCATCGACGAGGTGGCGCGCGAGCTCCGGCATCCGCTCGACGTCGTCGAGATCCGCCGCGCTCACGCCGGCCTCCGCGAGCACCTCGGGGCGCACCATCATGACCAGCGCGTTGGTGTCCAGGGGCACCCCGTAGCGGCGTCCCCGCCAGGTCACGCTCTGCACCGCACCGTCGAGGTACTCGTCCGGGCTCAGGCCGTGGCGCTCCCACAGGTCGTCCACCGGCTGCGCCAGCCCGGCACCGGCGGCGGCGAACGCGTGCCAGTGCGCCAGGTCGTAGGAGTGGTCGAGCTCGAGCCCCGAGCGGACCAGGTCGGGGATCTGGGAGAACGGCGAGTCCTGGATCTCGACCCGGGCATGGGGGTGGTCGTCCTCGAAGCCCGCGACCACGTCGGTGACCGCCGGGGCCGAGGCCCAGTCGTCGGCCATCACGACCCGCAGGACCACCGGCTCCTCGTCGGAGGACGCCGGGGTGCAGGCACCCGCGGCCAGGACCACGAGCAGCAGCACGAGAGGGCGGGGCACGACCAGCCTCGAATCGACGACGACAGAGGATTCCACAGGCGCGTGGTCACCGTCCACACGCCTTGTCGATGTCGGCAGCGAGGCCCGCGAGGTCCAGCGTGCGCGCACCACACGCGCGAGGCGCCGAACGCCGCCGGCGCCGGCCTCATCCCACCGTGACCGCGCGCTCGTGCCAGCCCTCGGCTCCGTCCGGTCGCGGCGGGGCGGGACCGGCCTCCTGGACGCGCCCGTGCCCGTCGACGGCTCGCACCCGGACCCGGTGCTCGCCCGGATCGAGGTCGACCTGCAGCCGCCACTGCACCCAGGTGTCCTCGGACAGCGGCTGCGCGAGCTCGGCGTCCCGCCAGGCCCCGTCGATCTCGACCTCCACCCGGTCGACGCCCGCCCGGGGCGCCCAGGCCACCCCGGCGACGACGGCGGGACCGGGCGAGATGCCGTGCCCCTCACGCGGGACGTCGATCCTCGCCCCGGTCTTGACGGGAGCCTCCTTCGCCCAGCCCCGCGGCACCCAGTAGCCGTCGACGTCCCAGGGCACCAGCTCGATCGCCTCCAGCCACTTGGTCGCCGAGACGTAGCCGTAGAGGCCGGGCACGACCAGTCGGGCGGGGAAGCCATGGCGCACCGGCAGCGGCTCGCCGTTCATGCCCACGGCGACCAGCGCGTCGCGCCCGTCCAGCGCCACCTCGAGCGGGAAGCCCGCGGTGAACCCGTCGACCGAGCGCCCGAGGACCTGCTCCGCACCCGCCGCGACCCCGGCGCGCTCGAGGAGCTCGTCGAGCCGCACGCCCACCCATCGGGCCGTGCCGATCAGCGAGCCCCCGACCTCGTTGGACACACAGGCCAGCGTGCTGTCGACCTCCACCATCGGCAGCTCGAGCAGGTCCGCGTAGCTCAGCTCCACCTCACGGTCCACGAGCCCCGTGATGCGCAGCGTCCAGCCCTCGAGGTCCACCCGCGGCGCGGCGAGGGCCGTGTCGATGCGGAAGAAGTCCTCGGTGGGCGTGTGCACGGGGGTGATCCCCACCACGTCCAGGGACGCCGCCGCGGGGACGGCCCCCGGGGTCCGCGCGGGCGAGGGCAGGGCGACCGTGGCGGGGTCGGTGCCGCGGTCCACGACGCGGGACAG
>SKLC01000400.1 GCA_007123425.1 Nitriliruptoraceae bacterium | reverse complement strand
GCCCGGCGAGACCCAGGCGCGGCGAGGTGGGCCGACCTGCGGCCGAACGGCTCAGCCCGCGCGGGGTGCGGGCGGCCGTCGCTACCATCACGCTCCGCCCACGGCGGCAGCATCCACCGGCCGCCGCGACCCACGCGACAGGAGGCCTCGTGCCCGAGGACGTCGACATCGAGAAGCTGCTCGGCGGCCCCCGCCGGGCGTTCGACCGGCTGTTCGAGCAGCGGATCCTCTTCATGAAGGGCCCGCTCGAGGACGAGTCGGCGGACCTGCTCGTCGCGCAGCTGCTCGCGCTGGACGCGGACGGCGACGACGACATCACCCTCTACGTGAACTCCCCCGGCGGCATCATCACCGGGATGTTCGCGATCTACGACACCATGAAGCTGCTGCGGAGCAAGGTCAACACGCGCTGTGTGGGCCTGGCGGCCTCCGCGGCCGCCTTCCTGCTGGCCACGGGCACCGGCACGCGGTCGGCGACGGAGAACTCCCGGATCATGATCCACCAGCCGCTGGGCGGCGCCCGCGGGACGGCCAAGGACATCGAGATCCAGGCCAAGAACATCGTCTGGATGCGCGAGCGGATCAACGAGATCCTCGCGGACCGGTCCGGCAAGTCGATCGATCAGGTCCGCGAGGACACCGACCGCGACTACTGGATGACCGCCGAGGAAGCCGTCGAGTACGGGCTCGTCGACGAGGTCATCACCGAGGGCACCGGCAGCGACGCCTGAGACCCCGGGCGCACGGGGGCGCGCACCCCCTGCCGCGCCCCACGCCGGCCAACGGCGAGCGAGCCCGAGGAGCCCGTCGCGACCCTAGGTCGCGGCGGGCTCCTCCTCGTCGACGTAGAGGTAGTACTCGCCGTCCTCGTCCTCCCAGTCCATCTCGAGGAAGTCCCTGGCGACCGCGGCCTTGCAGAACTGCAGGAAGCCGCCGTAGCCGAGGTCCTTCTCCGAGAAGTCGGGCTGACGCTTGCGCAGCTGGTCCTTGAGCCCCGACAGCGGCGGGTCGCCGCCGAGCTCGACCATCAGCTCCTTGACCGTCTCGCGCAGCAGCTGGAAGCCGGCGTCCTCGCTCTTGGTGCCCGCCACCAGGTCCACCTCGGGGTCGCCGGGCGCCGAGCCCTCGGTGAGCGTGACCACGCCGTGCTCGGCGAGGTGGCGCAACAGCTCCCGGAAGCCGCGGAAGCCGTAGTCGAGCTCGGAGAAGGTCGAGTCCTTGCGCAGCAGCGCGCGCTTGAGGTTGGAGGCCTGCACCCCACCGGCCTCGGCGGACTGCAGACCCGTCAGCGTGCGGGTGATGAGCCGCTCGAGCTTGCGCAGGTCCTGCTTCTGGGTGGACCCGGATCCGGGCGCCTGCTCGTCGACCGCCTCCTCGGGCACCGGCGCGGCCTTGGCCGGCGCGGGCGTGGACGAGCCCCCGCTCTTGGCCTTCTTGGCGGCCTTCTTCTTCGCGCGGCTGGGCCCCGCCGAGGACGCGCCCTCACGCAGCGGGGCGCCGTCGAGCCGGTCGTAGAAGATGAACTCGTCACAGGCCGGCGGGAGCATCGCCGAGGTCGAGCCCTTCAGCCCGACCCCGATGACGCGCTTGTTCAGCTCGCGCAGCTTGCTCACCAGCGGCGTGAAGTCCGAGTCGCCCGACACGATCACGAACGTCGACACGAAGTCGCGCGTGAAGGCCAGCTCCATCGCATCGACGGCCATCTGGATGTCGGCGGCGTTCTTGCGGACCGAGTCCCCGCGCTGCGGGATCTCGATCAGCTCGATGTTCGCGTCGACGAGGTTGCGGCGGTCCTCCTTGAACAGGTTCCAGTCCGCATAGGCCCGGCGCACGATGAGGCGGCCGCGCTCGGCCAGCGCCTCCACGAGCGGGGCCACCTCGAAGCGGTAGCCGATGTCGCGGGCTCCGATCGCCACGTTCTCGTGGTCGATGAAGATCGCGAGGCGGTCCTCGGACACGTCGTTGATCGTCATGCCCCCACCCTAGTCGCCCAGCCCGGCGCCTCGACCACCCGCCGCCCCGGCCGCAGGCGGCAGCGTCAGGTCGAGCCCCAGGAGGCCTCGCAGGCGGGAGACGGTGTGCTCGGCCTCCCCCGCGTGCACGACCCCGCGCATCCCCAGCCGCTCGGCGACATGCACGTTGCGGTCGAGATCGTCCACGAAGGCGCAGCTGCTCGGTGGCAGGCCCAGCCGCTCGGCCGCCAGCTCGAAGATCTCGGGGTCGGGCTTGCGCATCCCCACCTCGCAGGAGATGACCTGGGCATCGAAGGCCTCGTCGAGGCGAGCCCGCGGGTACATCGCGGTGCCCCACGAGTTCGACAGCAGCCCCACGCGCACCCCCGCGCGCCGGGCCTGGTCCGCGATCGACCACATCGGCCCCGCCGGGGACATCCCGGCGAACATCGCGTCCACCAGGCGGCCCTCGGGCACCGAGCGGCCCTGCTGCGCGAACAGGCGCACGAGCTCCTGCTCGAACTGCTCCGTGGCGATCTCACCGCGCTCGAGGCGGCCGATGAGCCCACCGTCGGCGTCCTCGTAGGCTCCCTTGATGAGGCGGATGACCTCACCGCGCGCGAACCCGTGCTCGCGCTCCCACGCGGAGAACGAGTCCGCGACCGGGGTGGTGAGCACGCCGCCGTAGTCGAGGAGCAGCCCCCGCGCTCGCTCGGTCACCGGCCGGCCTTCGCCGTCAGCTCCCGCGCACGCTCGGCGAGCGCCACCACGACCTCGCCGAAGCCCTCCGCCGCGGCCTGGGACTCCTCGCCGTAGGCGCCGGCGGCCATGCGCGCATAGACGCCCTCGACGATGCAGGCCAGCTTCCAGGTGCCGAACGCGTAGTAGTAGTCGATCTGGCTCACGTCGCGGCCGGAGCGGCGGGCATAGCGCTCCACCACCTCGTCGCGCGACGGGAAGCCCGGGATGGCGCTCGCGCTGCCGAGGCCGCCGATGTTGTCGTCGGGCTCCCCCCAGTACACGAGCAGCAGGCCGAGGTCGGCCAGCGGGTCGCCGAGCGTCGTCAGCTCCCAGTCGAGCACCGCCCGGACCTCGCCGGTGGCGGGGTCGAGGATCACGTTCTCGAGCTTGTAGTCACCGTGGACGACGCTGGCCCCCTCCTGGGGCGGGATGTCGGCCTCCAGCCGCCGGTGCACCTCGTCGAGGAGGGGCAGGTCGCGGGTGCGCCCCTTCTCCAGCTGCGACTTCCACCGCCGCAGCTGGCGCGCGAGGTAGTCCTCCTTGCGGCCCAGGTCGCCGAGTCCGATCTCGTCGGGGTCGAGCTCGTGGAGCCGCACGAGGACGTCGATGAGGCTGTCGGCGGCGGCGTCGCGGGTGGCCGGCTCGAGGTGGCGCTCCGAGTCCTGCGAGCCCCGCAGCACCACGCCCTCGACGAACTCCATGACGTAGAACGGAGCGCCGTTGACCTCCGGCTCCGGCTCGTACCCCACGGTCGGCGGCACCGGGACGCCCGTGCCCTCCATCGCCGAGATGATGCGGTGCTCGCGGCCCATGTCGTGGGCGGACTCCAGGACGCTGTGCAGCGGGGGCCGACGCAGGATCAGCCGACGCCCCTCGGCGTCGCGGACGTCGTAGGTGAGGTTGGAGCGCCCTCCCTCGATCGTCGCGAACGTCAACGGCGGCGTGATCGGGCGGCGCTGCCCGATCCACCTGGTGACCTGCTCGATCTCGATGCCCTCGACCTCGCTCACCCGGGCTCCTTGGTCCATGCGGCGGACGGACGGCGTGGGCAAGCGTTTCAGATCCCCACCCGGACCACCAAGCGGACACCCCGCGCCGTCGGAGCGCTTGGGTAGCGTGCCCGCGTGACCTCACCCACCGGCGAGCCCGAGGATCGCACGGCCCTGGGCCGTGCCGGGCGCGACGGTGCACGCTGGGCCTCGACGCGGGTGCGCGCCCTGTTCGAGACCGGGGGCCGCGGCTTCCGCGACCTCGCGCTGGTGCAGGTGGGCAGCCCCGCGCACGACACGCTCGTGGCCATCGGCCTGGCCGGCACCCTGTTCTTCGGGGTGCCCTCCGCCGAGGCGCGCGCCAACGTCGCCCTCTACCTGCTGCTCACGGTGGCGCCGTTCTCGCTGATCGGCCCGGTGCTGGGCTCGATCCTGCGCCGGTCTCCCCTGGCGATCCGCAACGTGCTGGTGGCCTCGGCGCTGGGTCGGGCCGCCCTGGCGGCGCTGCTCGTGTTCCAGCTGGACTCGTGGCTGCTCTTCCCGGCGGCGTTCGGGCTGCTGGTGCTCTCGCGCGTCTACGCGATCAGCCGGCACGCGCTGCTCCCCACCGTGCTGGACGAGGCCCGCGAGCTCGTGGCGGCCAACGGTCGGCTCGCCTGGATCGGGACGCTGGCCGGGGGCGCCGTCGCGCCCTTCGGGCTGCTCGCGGTCTGGGTCGCGGGCCCACCAGGGGCCCTGGCCCTGGCGGTGGTGGCCGCGCTGGCCACCGCGCGCATCGGGCTGCGGCTCCCGGATCCCGATCCGAGCGACATCCCGGCCGAGCTCCCGGCGCCGGGGCTGTTCGCCCGCGTCCACCTGCCCCGCCCCGCCCGCATGGCCCAGATCGCCACGGCGGTCGTCCGCCTGCTCAACGGCTTCCTGCTGCTCCTGCTCGCGTTCGCCTTCCACCAGGAGGACGCCCCGCTGCTCGACTTCGGGGCGGTGCTGGGCGCCGCCGGGCTCGGCTTCGCGCTGGCGTCGCTGGCCTCACGGCACCTCGAGCGCCGCTTGCGCGAGGAGCCCATGGTGGTCGCGGCGCTGGCGGTCGAGGCAGCGGCGGCCTTCTCCGCCGGCCAGTGGTTCGGGCTGCCCGCCGCAGCGGTGCTGGCCGCGGCCGCCGGGTTCGCCTGGGGCACCGCCAAGCTGGCCTTCGACGGCCTCCTGCAGTCCAGCATCCCCGCCGAGCGCCGAGGCACCGCGTTCACGCGCTCCGAGACCCTGTTCGCGATCGCATGGGTGCTGGGCGCGATCTGGCCCACGGCGATCCCGATGCCGCCCGCCGTGGGACTGGCGCTGGCCGGCTTCGTCGCCCTGGGTGCCCAGATCGTCTACGTGGGGGCGCTGCTGGTGCCGCCCGAGACGGATGCCGACGCCACGCTGCACGCCGACGACGAGGAGCCCCCACCTCCCCCGCCGCCGCGCTCACGGCGCCACCCGGGCTCGGATCGGCCGCTGCGGTGACGCCGTGAGCATCGGCGGGTGAGGGTCAGACGACCTCCCAGGTGCTCCCGCCCTCGAGCAGCTCCTGGAGCTGACCGTCGCCGCGCTTGCTGCGGGCGCCGTCGATCTGCTCGCGCAGCAGGTCGTCGTAGACCGGGTGGTCGACATCGCGGAAGATGCCGATCGGTGCCGGGCCCGTGGGGTTGTGGGCGAGCCGTGAGAGCGCGAAGGCGGTGGTGGCGTCGTCCTTGTGGGCGTCGTGGACCACCACGCGGTCACCGGCGTCCTCGGTCGACACGACCTTCATGGAGCCGTCGCCACGCGCCACGACCGCGTGCTCACCCTCGGGGCCGAACGTGATCGGCTGGTCCTGCTGCAGCCGGATCTGGTTGTGGACCTTCTGCTTGGGGTCCTTCAGCGCCACGAACGCGCCGTCGTTGAACACGTTGCAGTTCTGGTAGATCTCCACGAAGGAGGCGCCGCGGTGCTCGTAGGCCGCGGTGAGGACCTCCTTGAGGTGGGCGCGCTCCGTGTCGATCGAGCGGGCCACGAACGTCGCCTCCGCACCCAGCGCCAGGCTCACCGGGTTGACCGGCTGATCGATGGAGCCCAGCGGCGTGGACTTGTGCACCGCCCCCATCGGCGAGGTCGGCGAGTACTGGCCCTTGGTCAGCCCGTAGATCTCGTTGTTGAACAGGATGATGTTGAGGTTGATGTTGCGGCGCAGCGCGTGGACCAGGTGGTTGCCACCGATCGACAGGCCATCGCCGTCGCCGGTGATCACCCACACGTCGAGGTCCGGCCGCGTGATCGCCAGGCCGCTGGCCAGCGTCGGGGCGCGCCCGTGGATCGAGTGCACCCCGTAGGTGTCCATGTAGTAGGGGAACCGGCTCGAGCAGCCGATCCCCGAGATGAACACGGTGGACTCGGGCTTGGCGCCCAGCTCCGGCAACAGGCCCTGCATCGTGGCCAGGATCGCGTAGTCACCGCATCCCGGGCACCAGCGGACCTCCTGATCGGAGGTGAAGTCCTTCTTGGTCAGATCGTTGTTGCCCGTCATCTCACGCTCCCGTCACGTCGGCGTCGCGTGCCGACTGACCGTTGCCGCCACCGAAGGCCAGCTGCTCGACCGCCTCCACGAGCTCGCCGCCCGAGAACGGCTGCCCGGTGACCCGGTTGTAGCCCTTGACGTCCACCAGGGTCGTCGCCCGCAGCAGCAGCGAGAGCTGACCCGTGTTGTTCTCCGGGCACACGACCGTGCGGTAGCTCCGCAGCAGCTCGCCGAGATCGGCGGGCAGCGGCGAGAGGTGGCGCAGGTGGGCCCGGGCGACCTTGCGGCCGCGCTCGCGCAGCTGCTGGCAGGCGGCCCGGATCGGCCCCGCGGTGGAGCCCCACCCGATCACCAGCACGTCGGCGTCGCCATCGGGGTCGTCGACGCCCACGGGTGGCAGGTCCTGCGCGATGCGCTGGATCCGCGCGTGTCGGAGCTCGGTCATCCGGTGGTGGTTGTCGGGGTCGTAGCTGATGTTGCCGGTGCCGTCGGCCTTCTCGAGGCCGCCGACCCGGTGCTGCAGGCCCGGCGTGCCCGGGATCGCCCAGGGCCGGGCCAGGGTGTCCTCGTCGCGGGCATAGGGCAGGAACTCGCCGTCGTCGTCCGCGTCCGGCGCCGGGGCGTAGTCCACGTGCAGGTCCGGCAGCTTGCTGACGTCCGGCAGCCGCCACGGCTCCGCGGAGTTGGCCAGGTACCCGTCGGAGAGCAGCACCACCGGCGTGCGGTAGGTCAGGGCGATGCGGGCCGCCTCCAGGGCGGTGTCGAAGCAGTCGGCGGGCGAGCTGGCCGCCACGACCGCCACCGGGGCCTCGCCGTTGCGGCCGTAGAGCATCTGCAGCAGGTCCGACTGCTCGGTCTTGGTGGGCAGCCCCGTGGAGGGACCGCCGCGCTGGACGTTGACCACGATCATCGGCAGCTCGACCGACATCGCCAGGCCCATCGCCTCGGCCTTGAGCGCGATGCCCGGCCCGGAGGAGGCGGTGACGGCCAGCGCGCCACCGAAGGCCGCGCCGATCACCGACCCCATCGCGGCGATCTCGTCCTCGGCCTGGAAGGTCGCCACGCCGAAGTGCTTCTGGCGGGCGAGCTCGTGCAGAATGTCGGAAGCCGGCGTGATGGGGTACGAGCCCATGAACAGATCCAGGCCGGCCTGCTTCCCGGCGGCGATGAGCCCGTACGCCAGCGCCTGGTTGCCGGTGATGTTGCGGTAGCGCCCCGCCGGCAGGCTGGCGGCCGCGACCTCGTAGGTGTAGGTGAAGGCCTCGGTGGTCTCGCCGTAGTTGACCCCGGCGCGCAGCGCCGCGACGTTGGCGTCGGCCACCTCGGGGCGCTGCGCGAACTTGGTCCGCAGCCACGACTCGGTCTCCTCGACCGAGCGGGAGAACATGAACGAGATCAGCCCGAGCGCGAACATGTTCTTGGAGCGCTCGGCCTCCTTCTTGTTGAGCTCGCCCGCCTCGATCCAGGGCTCGAGCGCCCGGATCGTGAGGTCGGTCAGCGGCACGAGGTGGACCTGGTAGTCCTCCAGGGAGCCGTCCTCGAGCGGGCTGGCCTCGTAGCCGGCCTTCTGCAGGTTGCGCTCGGTGAAGGCGTCCTGGTTGACGATGAGGGTGCCGCCGGGCTTGAGCGAGCTCAGGTGCTTGCTCAGCGCGGCCGGGTTCATCGCGACCAGCACGTCGGGCGCATCGCCGGGCGTGTGGATGTCGCTGTCGGAGAAGTGCAGCTGGAACGAGCTCACGCCGGCCAGGGTGCCGGCGGGGGCCCGGATCTCGGCGGGGAAGTCCGGCAGGGTCGCCAGGTCGTTGCCCGCAAGGGCCGACTGCGTCGTGAACCGGTCGCCGGTCAGCTGCATCCCGTCGCCGGAGTCACCCGCGAAGCGGACCACCGCTCCGGACAGCTGCACTCTCGCGCGTTCGCGCGTCGTCACGTGCCCAGCCTCTCATCGGGCGGCGGCGTGGGCCGCCGCGGTGTCGTGTCTGCGTCTCGCCTGCCGGGTCGGGGCCGGCTGGTCGCCGTGGCGCCACGGGGGCGCGTTCGCCCGCGGGTGCCGGTCGCCCGTGACCGTATCGCCTCGCTGCTCGGGCGCGCGACCATGTGCGCCGCCGAGCGGCGCGCGAGCCCGAGAGGTGACCGTTGGCGCACCGTCGGCGTGCCGAAGGGCCCGGTCGAGTGGGGCCGTCGGGCCCGTGCGGGCGCGCGCCGGGGACGCGTCAGCAGACGTCGCGCAGCAGCGGGTAGGGGTTGATCGCCGCGCCTCCCCCGGGGTGCAGCTCGAAGTGCACGTGGGGCGTGCCGCGCGCGTTGCCCGTGTCGCCGTTGGTGCCGGTCTGCTGCCCGGCCGACACCCGGGCCCCGTCGGCCACCGTGTGGCTCTGCAGGTGCATGTACCAGTACTGGTTCCCGTTGTCGCCGCGCAGGATCGCCCACAGCCCGGCGCTCGGCCCCGGCGACTGGATGTCCCACACGCCGCTGGTGATCGCCCGGACCGGGGTGCCCATCGGCGCGAGGATGTCGGTGCCCCGGTGCTGCCGCCCGCCCGAGCGGGGTGCCCCCCACGTGTCGGTGAACGATCGCGGCTGATCGACGGGGCACACCATGCCCGAGCCGCCGGGCGCCGGGGCCGGGTCGGCGGTCGTGGTGGTGGTGGCGGCGGCTTCCTGCTCCTGCTCCTGCTGCTGCGCCTGCTCCTGCTC
>SKLC01000120.1 GCA_007123425.1 Nitriliruptoraceae bacterium | reverse complement strand
TCGTCGATGGCGGTGGCCGCGCCGATCAGCGCCATGTGGCTGAATCCCTGCGGGAAGTTGCCCAGGTGCTCCTGGGTGGCGGGGTCGACCTCCTCGGCGTAGATCGCCAGCGGGCCGCCGAGCGAGCGCAGACGCTCGAACAGCCGGGTGGCCTCCTGCAGGTCCCCCATGCGGGCGAGCAGCTCGACCAGCCAGAAGGAGCACATCACGAACGCTCCCTCGTGCCCGTCGAGCCCGTCCTCGGTGCGATAGCGCAGCAGCAGCCCGTCGGCGACCTCGAGCTCGCGACGCAGCACCTCGACGGTGGAGCGCACCCTGGGGTCGGCCGGCGGGATGAAGCCCTTGAGCGGCAGCAGCAGCAGGGAGGCGTCGACGTGCTGCTCGCCGTAGGCCTGCACGAAGGAGCCGAGCTCCTCGTCGTAGCCGTGGGTGAGGATGTCGGCGCGGATCGCCTCGGCGGCCCGGTGCCAGTCGTGGTAGGGCGCCTGCAGGCCCAGGTCGCGGCCCACACGCGCCGCGCGGTCGATCGCCAGCCAGCACTGGAACTTCGAGAACGTGTGGTGGCGTGGCTGCGAGCGGATCTCCCACAGGCCGGCGTCGGGCTCCTGCCAGCGCGCGATCACGGTGTCGACGATGTCGACGATGAGGCCCCACCGGTGGACCGGGACGGCCTCGCCGACCTGCTCGGTCAGGTAGCCCAGCTGCATCGCAGCGCCATAGATGTCGAGCTGGGTCTGCTCGGCGGCGCCGTTGCCCACGCGCACCGGGCGGGAGCCCTCGTAGCCCTCGAGGTGGTCGAGGTGCGACTCGGTGAGGTCCTCCTCGCCGGTGATGCGGTACAGGGGCTTGAGCGACGACGCGCCCCCGATGTGGTCGGTCAGCTCCGACAGCCAGCGGATGAAGGTCTCGGCCTCGCGGGTGTGGCCGATGCGCAGGAAGCACTCGAGGACGTAGGCGGAGTCGCGGATCCAGGCATAGCGGTAGTCCCAGTTGCGCTCACCGCCCAGCCCCTCCGGCAGGGAGGTGGTGGGGGCGGCGACCAGCGCCCCGGTGGGCTCGTACACCAGGTTCTTCAGGACCAGCGCGGAGCGCACGACCTCCTCGCGCCACGGGCCGTCGTAGTCGATCTGGCGGCTCCAGCGCGCCCACGAGCGCACGGTCAGGTCCAGCAGGTCCTCGCCGCCGAGGTGGGCGTGCGGGCCGTCCTCGGCCCCCTGGGTGCGCAGATGGAGCCAGGCCTGCTCGCCGGCGGCCAGCCGCAGGGTGCCGCGCGCGATGTCGCCCAGGCCGTCGTCGTGCTCGGTGATCTCGACGTCGGCGCACGGGGGGAGCAGCAGTTCGAGGTGCTCGTCTGCGCACTCGGCCCGGATGCCCTGCTGCGTGCGGCGCAGCCGGGTGGGCGCTCGAGCGAAGTCGAATCGGGGCTGGAACTCCAGGGTGAGGTCGATGGGGCGCGTCGCCTCCACGCGCCGCAGCAGCAGGTGGCCGGTCTCCCTCGGGTCGAGGGCGTTGACGCGGGAGTAGACGAAGAAGTCGGTCACGGCCACCAGCGGCTCGCCGTCCTCGACGAACCGCGTGACCAGCACGTTGGTCTCGCCCAGGTAGGTGCGCTGCACGTCGTGGTGGCCGGCGGGGGCGAGCCGGAACCGCCCGCCCCGGTGCGGGTCGAGCAGGGCCGCGAAGACGCTGGGGGAGTCGAAGCGGGGCACGCACAGGAAGTCGATCGAGGCGTCGGGGGAGACCAGCGCCGCCGTTCGCGAGTCGCCGATCATGGCGTAGTCGCCGATCGGGTGGAAGCGCCCGGTCCCGCGCGAGGTGGTCTCCAGCCGGCCCCCGTGGCGTGTCAGGCCGCGCAGCAGGGCCACGACCCGCTCGGGGCCGTCCAGGCGCCAGCGGGCCGATGTCGGCCTGGCCACGGGGGCGACCAGGACCCCGTCGCCGCCGCGCTGCTGGGCGACGCGGAAGGCGTCCTCGTCGGTGATGTCGTCGCCGACGACCAGCGGCACGAGCTCGCCGAAGCGCTGCTCGAGCCAGGCGAGCGCGCGCCCCTTGTCGACGCTGCGGGGCCGCAGCTCCAGCACCGACTTGCCCTCGAGGATGGTGAATCCGGGGTCGGTGTGGGTCCGCGCGGCCAGCACCTCGCGGACGCGGCGGACTCCCGGGGCGACGTGCCCGAGCGGCACCGCGCGATGGTGGACCGCGATGGAGGCCTGCTTGCGCTCGAGGACCCAGCCGTCGGCGAGGTCGACCACCTCGGCCAGCTCCTGCTGCACCTCGTCCAGCGTGCGACCGACGGCCGCGACGTCGACCAGGGAGACCTGCTCGCCCTCCCGGGTGCGGATCCGGGCCCCGTGGCCGCCGAGCAGGGTGATCGGCAGCTCGTCCAGGCGCTCGGCGAGATCCTCGACCCGGCGGGCCGAGAGCACCGCGACCTCGGTGAGCTCGCTCAGCGCCGCCAGCGCGTCGCGGGCGCCGTCGGCCAGCCGCGCGTCGTCCGGATGCCCGGCGGGCGGTGACAGCGAGCCGTCGAAGTCGAGCACGACGAGGCGGCGCCGGATGTCGGGGACCTGCGCGATGATCGGCTGCAGGTCGTCGGGGAGGCGGGCCACGGCCTACGGCCTCCTGCTGCTGCGTTCGATCTCGCCCAGCTGCGAGTCCACCCAGGTGTAGACGTCGGCGCTGCGCACCGACTCGGCGAGCCGTCGCAGCCGGGCGCGCCGATCGGCGGGGTCGAGGTCCAGGGCCGCCTCCATCAGGTACGACATGCCCTCGACGTCGAACGGGTTGCACCGGATGGCGTCGTCGCCGAACTCCAGCAGCGCGCCGGCGAACTCGCTCAGCAGCAGCGCTCCGTCACCGTCGCCGGCGGCCTGGCAGGTCACGAACTCCTTGGCGACGAGGTTCATCCCGTCCTTGAGCGGGGTGACGCACATGACGTCGGCAAGCCGGTAGTAGGCGGCGAGCTTGGCGCGGCTCACCCCCCGGTAGAGGTAGTGCACGGGCACGTCGTGGCCGGGCTCGGTGAACCGCCCGTTGATGCGGCCGACCTCGGTCTCCACCTCCGTGCGCAGCTCGCGGTACTCCTTGACGTCGTCGCGGCTGGGCACGGCGATCTGGATGAAGGCGAACTCGCGCCGCAGGCGCGGGTTGCGCTCGAGCAGGAGCTGGATCGACTGCAGCCGGTGCCGGATGCCCTTGGTGTAGTCGAGCCGGTCGACCCCGAGGAAGACGCGGCGCCCCTCGAACTGCTCGCGCAGCTCCGCGAGCTCCTCCTCGGTCTCGTCGTCGCGGGCGAGCTCGCTGAACTCCTCGACGTCGATCGAGATCGGGTTGGCGACCGTGCGCACGTGGCGGCCGTCGGGCAGGGCGAGGGTGTCGCCCAGGGAGGCGACCCCGCCGTAGAGCTGCTGGACGGAGCGGACGAAGTTGTCCCGGTACAGCCGGGTGTGGAAGCCCACCGCGTCGGCGGCCAGCAGCCCCTCGAGGAGCTGGTTGCGCCAGGGCAGCCGCGCCACGAGCTCCGGGGGCGGGAACGGGATGTGCAGGAAGAAGCCCAGCGGCGAGTCGGGCAGCCGCCGCCGCAGCATCTCCGGCAGGAGCATGAGGTGGTAGTCCTGAACCCAGAGCAACGGGGGGGTGTCCATGGCCCGCACCACGTCGGCGATCACCTCGGCGAAGCGGTTGTTGACCTCCGCGTAGGCGCGCCACCAGCTGCGGTCGATGACGGGCTGGACCACCAGATCGTGGAAGAGCGGCCAGATGGTGCGGTTGGCGAAGCCGTGGTAGTAGCCGCGGACCTGGGCACGGCTCAGCGGCACGGCGTGCAGGTCGCAGGCGAGCCCCTCCACCCGCCGGGGGACCGCCTCGGCGTCGTCGTCCCAGCCGATCCAGGCGCCCCCCGTCGCCTCGATCACTGGGCGCAGGGCGGTGACCAGTCCGCCGGCCGCGGCCTGCCAGCCATCGTCGGTCTGGGAGACCGGTAGCCGGTTGGCGATCACGACCAGCGGGCGGTCCGTGGGTACGTGGTGGCTCACGGCGACCTCCTGGCCAACGAAGGGTAGTGAGGTGACCGCGGGACCTCGTGCACCCCCGACGGCCCGTGTGGTCAGGGCAGGGGATCCAGGGTCGCCTCGATGTGGTGGTCGAAGGCCGTGCGGACGCGGGAGGTGACCGGGCCGGGGGCGGGCAGCTCGAGCTCGTCGTCGCCCAGCAGGACCACGTGGACCGGCAGGATGGGGCGGGTGGCGGAGGCCACGAACACCTCGTCGGCCGCGCGCAGGTCGTCGAGGTCGGGCAGCCCGCGCTCGAGCCCCACCGCGTCGTCGATCGCGCCGATCGTCACCGAGTCCAGGATCGGCAGGCGCGCCGGGTCAGGGGTGAGCAGTCGTCCGTCGCGCACCAGGCACACCGCGCCGGTCGGCAGCTCCAGCAGCCGCTGGCCCTCGACGATCAGCGCGTCGTCGGCGTCACGGGCGCGGGCCTGCCGGATCGCCCACTGATTGGCGGCGTAGGAGAGCGTCTTGACCCCGGAGATGGTGCTGCGCCACGGCAGGTCGAGCACCGCCAGCGCCAGGCTGTCGGGCCAGGTCACCGACGTCAGCAGCCCGCGGACGGTGCCGCCGCGTGTGACCAGGACCTTCAGGGCGCCGTCGCGCTCGCCCCAGGCGACGAGCAGGTCGGTCACCACATCGCGCACGTCGGGCAGCGGCAGGTCGAGCGCGTCGGCGGAGCGTCGCAGGCGGGCGAGATGGGCCTCGAGCGCGTGGGTGCGCCCTGCACGGACGAGGACGGCCTCGAACACGGCGTCGCCCCGCAGCACGCCGTCGTCGGCCAGCGGCACCGTGGCCTCGCTGGCGGGCAGCACCCGCCCGTCCGCCCATGCGATGCCGGCAACGTCGAGGACGCGGTCGCTGCCGACCGGGTGGGTGGGGTGACGGTGGGTGGGGCTCACGTGCGCATCCTGCCAGAGCGGTGGGGGCGGGGGTGAGGTCGGACGGACGGGGCGTTCGGACGGTCGGGGCGCGGTGCCGTGCTGCTCACAGATGCGTGCGCTCGTGGGGCCGGCCCAGCTCGGAGAGCTCGATCGCACGGGTCAGGTCGGTCGTGGAGACGAGCCCCACCAGCCGGTCGTGCTCGTCGAGCACCAGCGCGCGCCGCTCACCGCTCGAGCTCAGCGGCGCGAGCACCTCGGTCAACGGGGTCGCCGGGGTGACCGTGACCACCTCGTCCAGCGGGCGTGCGGTCGCGCGCACGCTGGTGGTGTGCCGTTGCTCCGCCGGCACCTCGCGGATGTGCCCGAGCGTGATCAGCCCACGGGGCGCGCCGTCACCGTCGACCACGGGGAAGGACGAATGGCGCGAGGCCCACACGTACTGCTCGACGAGCTCGGCCACCGACAGGTGCTCGGGCACCGTGACCACCGGGTGGCTCATGACGTCGCGCACGAGCACGCCCCCGAGGCGGCTGGTGACCTGGGCGTGCTGCTCCTCGGCGCCCGCCGCGGCCATGATGAACCAGCCGATCAGCATGAACCACAGCCCGCCGAAGCCGGGAACCAGGATGATCTCCGCCAGGCCGAGCGCGACCAGCAGGATCCCGAAGGTGCGTCCGGCCCGAGACGCGGCGACCGCCGCGCGGGTGCGGTCCCCGGTGCGCCGCCAGATGAGTGCGCGCAGCACCCGACCGCCGTCCAGCGGCGCGGCTGGCACGAGGTTGAACACCGCCAGCACCGCGTTGATCACCGCCAGCCAGCCGACGACCGCCAGGGGCAGCCCCGTGAGGCCCAGGCCCGAGAAGGCGAGCGCGAGGGCTCCGAAGCCGGCGGCGAGCACCAGGCTGACCAGCGGTCCCACGCCGGCGACACGGAGGTCGGTGGCGGGGTCCTCGGCCTCGCCCAGCAGCTTGGCCACCCCACCGAAGAGCCACAGCACGATGCCCTCGACCTCGATGCCGTTGCGTCGGGCGACGATGGCGTGCGCGAGCTCGTGGGCGAGCAGCGACAGGAAGAACAGCACCGCGGCGATCCCGCCGGCAACGGCGTAGGCCCAGGTGGGGCGGCCCTCGTAGGTCATGGGGAACTGACCTGCGGCCAGCCCCACGAAGATCAGCGTGAAGATGACGAGCACGGTCCAGTTCACGCCCACGCGCACGCCTGCGATGTGGCCCAGCCGCAGTGTCTCCTTCACCCAGATCTCCTCGCCGTGGCCGTCGGCCGCCGTCTGCGGCCCGCCGGGTGCCCGGTGCGGCCGGTCTCGCCGCGTGAGGTGCCCCGCACTCGACGGTACCCTCGGGGGCAGTTGGGAGGAGCCGGACAGGCGGCCGCGCGACCACCCCGGGTACGGGGTGGCGCGAGGAAAGTCCGGACTCCACAGGACAGGGTGCTGGGTAACGCCCAGGCGTGGTGACACGCGGAAAGCGCCACAGAAAGCAGACCGCCGCGGGCACGCCCGCGGTGAGGGTGAAACGGTGAGGTAAGAGCTCACCAGCACGGCGGGTGACCGCCGTGGCTCGGCAAGCCCCACCCGGAGCAAGGCCAAGCAGGGACAGGGTGGTCCGCCCGCGACGTCCCAGGTGGGCCGCACCGAGGCGTCGGGTGACCGACGCCCCAGACAGATGGTCGCCCCCGCGGCGTCGGCGACGTCGCCGCGGGACAGAATCCGGCTTATCGGCCGGCTCCTCCCAACCGCACGCTCTGGCTGCGAGAACGTCACCGGGCGACCTCGCCGGTCCGCACAGAGTCCGACGCAGCACCGGGGGCCGCCGCAGACGGCTCCCGCCGGTACCGTGCGCGCCCGACGGTCCCGCCGGGGGTCTTCCGGCGCGGCGAGCCAAGGAGCCCAGGTGACGGCGCAGGCCGCGGCCCGCTACGACGACGCCGACTTCATCCGGGCCTGCCGGGGGCAGGCCCACGAGCGCGTGCCGGTGTGGTTCATGCGACAGGCGGGCCGTGCCCTGCCCGAGTACCGCGCCATCCGGGCCGAGCACGAGTTCGAGGAGGTCGTGCGCACCCCCGAGCTGGCCGCGGAGGTCACGCTCCAGCCCGTGCGGCGCTACGGCGTCGACGCCGCGATCCTCTTCTCCGACATCGTCACCCCGCTGCAGGGCCTGGGGGTCGGGGTCGAGATCAAGCCCGGCGTGGGGCCCGTGGTCGAGCACCCGGTGCGCAGCGCGGCCGACCTCGAGCGGCTGCGCCCGCTGGAGGTCGAGGAGGACCTCGCGTTCGTGATGGAGACGGTGTCGATCCTCGTCGACGAGCTCGAGGTGCCGCTCATCGGGTTCGGGGGCGCACCCTTCACGCTCGCGAGCTATCTCATCGAGGGCGGGCCGTCGAAGTCCTACACCCGCACCAAGCAGATGATGTTCGCCGACGAGGCGCTGTGGCACCGGCTGCTGGAGCGGCTGGCCGACATCACGCTCGCCTCGCTGCGGGGCCAGGTGGCCCGGGGCGCCTCGGCGGTGCAGCTGTTCGACTCCTGGGCGGGTGCGCTGCATCCCGACGACTACGCCCGGTACGTGCAGCCCCACAGCCGACGCATCTTCGACGGGCTGGCCGATCTGGGCGTGCCCCGCATCCACTTCGGCGTCACCACCGGCGAGCTGCTCGGTGCGATGGCCGAGGCCGGCGCGGACGTGGTGGGCGTCGACTGGCGCGTGCCCCTGACCACCGCGCGGCGGCGCGTCCCCGAGGGCGTGAGCCTGCAGGGCAACCTCGAGCCGGCCGTGGCCCTGGGCCCCTGGGAGCTGGTCGAGGACCGGGTCCGCGACGTGCTGCGCAGCGCCGGCGGCCGGCCCGATCACGTCTTCAACCTGGGGCACGGCGTGCTGCCCCAGACCGACCCGGCCGTGCTCGAGCGGGTCGTGGAGCTCGTGCATCGCGAGGGCCGCGTCGCCCCGCCATCCGCGACCGAGGCCCACGGGACGGGCATCGGCGTCGCGCGTGGCTGAGCTCGCCGTGGTGGTGCTGGAGGGGGAGGCCGTGGCCGGCCCGCTGGCGGCACGGCTCGGCGTCGAGGTGCAGGCCAGCCGCGAGACCGACCATCTCGACCTCGTGACCCGCGCCGCCGAGCGCGTCGAGCACGTGGTCGGGCTCGCCGCCGCGCCCTGGCCCCGCTCGGAGTCGCTGCATGCGCAGGCGTCGGCCGACCTCGGGACCTACACCGGGGTGGTGTCGTGGCATGCGCTGCCGGCGCTGGCCGATCGGCTGGCCGAGGTGTGCGCCCCGGGGGTCGCCCAGGGCGCCCACCTGCTGGTGACCGCGCCGGACCCCGGGCCCACCACCGCGCCCGAGGACCTGACCTTCCTGCGCGAGGTCGCCGAGGCGCTCGAGCAGCGGCTGGGGCCGCGCTCGCGCTCGATCGCCTGGCGGGGCACGCAGCGCCAGCCGACCGCCGTCGATGCGCTGCGCACGCTGGTGGAGGCGCACGGTGAGCGCACCGTGGTCGAGTGCCCCGTGGCGCCGGGCACGGGCGTCGATCCGGTCCTGCAGCGCACCGCCGACGAGCTCGGCGCCACCGTGACGTGCGTCGACCTCGGGCGCGACACGCTGGTCGAGCTGCTGGCCGAGGTGGTCGCGACGGTCGCGGAGCACGAGGGCCTCGCATGAGATCAGGTGGAGGTCGCCCATGAGGGTGGTGGTCGTCGGCGGTGGGCTGACCGGGCTCGCCACGGCGTGGCGCCTGCGCGAGCACGCCGAGGTCACGCTGCTGGAGGCCAGCGATCGGCTGGGCGGCCAGATCCACACGATCGAGCTGGGCGGCGCGCGGCTCGACGTGGGCGCCGACGCCATGCTCGCCCGGCAGCCCGAGGGGATCGACCTCGCCCGCGAGGTGGGCCTGGGCGGGGACCTGGTCGAGCCGGCCACCGGCTCGGTGTGGCTGTGGGTCCGGGGGCGGCTGCGCCGGCTGCCCGAGG
>SKLC01000236.1 GCA_007123425.1 Nitriliruptoraceae bacterium | reverse complement strand
CGCCGTCGTCGGGGCGCTGGCGGTCCTGGACGGCGCCGGTGCCCGCGCTCTGGCCGAGCAGCAGGGCGCGGTGGTGGTCCCGGGGCACGCGGGGGCGCTGCCGTCGGTGGCGGACCTGCTCAACGCCGCCGGCGACGTCCGCACCGAGCGGGTGGTCGTGCTGCCGGGCCACCCCAACGCAATCGCCACCGCCCACCAGGCCCAGCAGGTCGCCGTGGCCGAGGGCGGGCGGCCCTTCGACGTGATCGAGGAGGCCGACTCGCTGTGTGCGGTGCTGGCGGCGCTGTCGGTGCTCGGGCCGGAGGGCCCGGTGGAGCCGGTCCTGGCCGACATGCGCGAGGCCGCGGGGGCGCTGCGCACGGGGGAGGTCGTCGCGGCCGTCCGCGATGCCTCCACGCCGGTCGGGGCGGTGCGTGCGGGGCAGCCGCTCGCCGTGGTGGCCGGGGAGGTGACGGCCGCGCTCGAGGACCCGCTCGAGGCGCTGGCCATGGTGTGCGAGGGCCTCGACGTGGGCGCCGCGGAGCGCACCACGCTGCTGCTGGGGGCCACGGCTCCCGAGGCCGAGCGCACGCGGGCGCAGGAGCTGCTTTCGACCCGCACCCGCGGTGAGGTCGAGGTGATCGACACCGGCCATCGTCCGTCGCGCTACGCGGTCGGCGTCGAGTGAGCCTGCACCTCGACGCCCCCGTCACCGCGGTCCCCGGCATCGGGCCGAAGGCCGCCTCAGCCCTGGACCAGGCCTTCGGGATGGCGACCGTGCGGGACCTGCTCGAGCACTATCCCCGCCGCTACCACGACGCGGGGGAGGTGCTCGACCTCGCCGAGGTCCGGGTCGACGAGCCCGCCACGCTCATCGGCCGGGTGCTGGACTGGTCGAGCCGGCGCACGCGGACCCGGCGCGGGGGGCGGCCGCTGACGATCACCGAGGCGCAGGTGCGCCAGGCCAGCGGCGCGATCTTCACGGTCACCTTCTTCAACCAGCCGTGGCGGCAGCGCGCGCTGCGGCCGGGCACCGTCGCGGCCTTCAGCGGCAAGGTCGAGCGCTTCCGCAGCCAGCTCAAGCTCTCCAGCCCCGACGTGCAGGTGCTGGGCCACGCGGGCCTGGACGAGCTCTCGGACGCCCAGGCGCTGGGCCACCAGCGGCTGCTGGCCGTCTATCCGGCCACCGAGGCCCTGCCCAGCTGGCGGCTGGCCGACTGGGTCGACGCGGCGCTGTCCGAGCTCGCGCCCGTGCCCGAGTGGCTGCCGGACTCGCTGCGTGCCGCGCACGGGCTCCTGGGTTTGGACGAGGCCCTGCGCGCCATCCATCAGCCCGAGGACCGCGCGGCCGCGGATGCTGCGCGCGCCCGCCTGGTCTTCGACGAGCTGCTCAGCCTCCAGCTGGGCCTGCAGTGGCGGCGCGCCCACCTCGAGTCCGGCACCACCGGGCTCGACAACGCGCCCGTCACCGGCGGAATCGCCGACCGCTTCCTGCTGAGCCTGCCGTTCGAGCCCACCGGCGCGCAGCTGCGGGCCTTCACCGAGCTGGGCGAGGACCTCGGGCGCTCCTGGCCGATGCACCGTCTGCTGCAGGGCGACGTCGGCGCCGGCAAGACCCTCGTGGCGGTCTGGGCGATGCTGTGCGCCGTCGACCACGGCCGGCAGGCGGCGCTGATGGCGCCCACCGAGGTGCTGGCGGAGCAGCACCATCGCACGCTGACCTCGCTGCTCGCGCCGCTGGGCGTCAACGTGCTCGACGGGCTGCGGGTGGAGCTGCTGACCGCCTCCACCCCGGCCTCGCAGCGACGCCGGATCCTGGGCGAGCTGTTGACCGGGCACGTCGACCTCGTGGTGGGCACGCACGCGCTGCTCGAGGAGGGGGTGCGCTTCGCCGACCTCGGCCTGGTGGTGGTCGACGAGCAGCACCGCTTCGGCGTCTCGCAGCGGGTCGCGCTG
The DNA here is from genome assembly GCA_007123425.1 of Nitriliruptoraceae bacterium. Classification (GTDB taxonomy): domain Bacteria; phylum Actinomycetota; class Nitriliruptoria; order Nitriliruptorales; family Nitriliruptoraceae; genus SKLC01. The sequence goes on along the minus strand of SKLC01000236.1, from coordinate 7,041 downwards.
AAGGAGAAGCGGACGGCCGAGGTCGACCAGCGCCACGGTCACGACCGTCCCGTGCTGCCCGACGTCCTGGTGATGACCGCCACGCCGATCCCGCGCTCGCTGGCCCTGACCCTCTACGGCGACCTCGACGTCACCGTGCTCGACGAGCTGCCGCCGGGGCGCGAGCCGGTGCGCACCCAGCTGATCACGCCCGCCGACGCGCACCGCCGCGACGCGCTGTACGCCTTCGTGCGCGAGCAGGCCCGGGCGGGCCACCGGGCCTTCGTCGTGTGCCCGCTCGTCGAGGAGGGCGAGGTCCCGGCCGCCAACGCGGTCGACGAGCACCGGCGCCTGCAGACCGAGGTCTGGCCCGACCTCACGGTCGAGCTCGTCCACGGCCGCATGCGCGCCGACGACAAGGACGCGGCGATGGCCCGTCTGCGTCGGGGCGAGGCGCAGGTGCTGGTGTCGACGACCGTGATCGAGGTCGGCCTCGACGTGCCCGAGGCCACCGTGATGGTGATCGAGGACGCCGAGCGCTTCGGCATCAGCCAGCTCCACCAGCTGCGCGGCCGCGTCGGTCGGGGCCACGAGCGGTCGTACTGCGTGCTGTTCGCCGGCTGGAGCTCCGAGCTCGCCGACGAGGCGCTCGAGCGGCTCGAAGCCGTCGCGGCCACCACCGACGGGTTCGAGCTCGCCGAGACCGACCTCGGGATCCGAGGCGAGGGCCAGCTCTTCGGACGTCGCCAGTCGGGGCTGCCCGACCTCAAGCTCGCCCGCCTGCGCCACGACCAGAAGGTGGTCGCACGGACCCGCGAGGCGGCCCGACGAGTCATCGACGACGACCCGGACCTCGAGCTCGAGCAGCACGCGGCGATGCGCGCCGAGGTGCTGCGACGCTACGAGGGCGGCCTGGACGCGTTCACGGCCCTCGAGACCGGATGAGCGCGCCACCAGGTCCAGGGCCGTCGATCTCGGGCTCACGGCCCAGTGCCGACGGCCCCGGCAGGCATGCTCAGAGCGTGAACTCGTGGCTTGCCTCGATGTCGGTGCCCCACTCGATGTAGGTCAGGGAGTAGTCCCCTGTGGGCGGGTCGTCGATCTCGAAGGCGAGCCTCTCGCCCCGTTCGGTCGAGCCCGCGTCGAGGGCGAGGATCGGGTACTCGGAGGGCGCGGTGCTTCGCCCGTCGGGTGCGGTCAGGCGGAACTCGTCCGGGCCGATCGCCTGGCCCCCGGGGTGGTCACCGTCGTAGGTCAGGTCGACCGTCAGCTCGAGGTAGAGCCGACCGGCGTCGAGCTGGTTGCCCCACAGGCCGAAGGTGCGCACCTCTGCGTCGGTGATGACGACGGTGGTGTCGCCGGCGGTGAGCGAGCCCGAGATGTCCGGTTCGTAGGGTGCGCCGGAGATCAGCTCACCCGCTCCGTCGAGCGGCACGATCGCCTGCTGCTGAGCGGAGCTGCCCGCGTACAGCACGGTCCCGGCGAGGGCGAGGTCCTCGCTGACCGGGAAGGCGAGCGCGCCGCGGTTGGTGCCCCTCGCGGGCACGGGCTCGAGGGTGCTCTCCCAGCTGGCCTCGATCTGCGTGCCGTCCGCGTCCAGCCAGAAGGCGCTCACGTCGAAGCTCTGCAGGGTGTCATCGGTGAGGTTCTCCACCAGACCGTGCACGAGGAGGTGGGTCTGCCCGAGCTCGTCGGTGGCCAGCTCGGCCTCGTCGAGCTCCATGCGCATGCCGGCGAACCAGAACTCGCCCTCGAGCGGTTCGGTCCACAGGGTTCCGGCCGCGGCCTCGCCCGTGACGTCCCCGGGGTCGACCGGGGCCATCTCGTCGATGATGTCGTCGATCTCACCGAGCTCGCTCTCGACGCCGGTGAAGAAGAGGCCGGCCACGACGGCCCACAGCAGCGCGATGAGGATGCCGACCGCCCCGGTGAGCACCCCGGCGATGGCGACCCCGCCGCCTCCGAGCTCGTTCACGCGGCGACGAGCGACGAGACCGAGGACCACCGCGGCGACCCCGGAGGGCAGGGCGACGATCGCTCCGACGAGCGGGACGAATGCGGAGAGGATCGCGACGATCCCCAGGACCAGTGCGATGACCGCGAAGGGGTTCGCGGTCGGACTCGGTGGCGTGTGCGAGGCCGGCGACGCCGGCTCCTCGGCAGCCGGGGCCGGGCCCTGATCCGCCGGTGGCGGTGGAAAGACGTCCTGCGACATGCTGCAGCACCCCCCTGAGGCTCCTGCTCGCCCGGCACCAGGGACCGGACGTCGCACTACCACAGAACAGCCGTACGGCCCCCCCGGACAGTGGTGAAGGCCCTGTCCCTCACAGGTACATCGGCGCTGGACGACGACTCGCCAGGGGAGCGAGGAGGGGGCCGCCACCGGCACCGGGCCCGGCGAAGGGTGATGGCAGCAGGCGCGCGACCTCTCCTCACCGTGCTGCCGCCCTCGACCGGGAGCCCGCGGCCACGTGCGCGTGGCGACGCGGCCTGCTTGACGGTGGTGCGGGGGCAGGGCACGCTCCGCGCCCCACCCGGCGGCCCGCACCGCAGGCACGACACGCCGGGGTGGCGCTCCTGCGGGAGCGGGGATGGCCGACCACGACGGCGACGAGGCCCCGGCGACCGGGGCCTCGTCCATGTTCGCCGACGACCACCGACCGGGCGCCGCGCTCGCGGCGCCCGGAGCGATGTCGAGGAGGTGAGACCGCTGGACGCTGGCAGCAGTCCGCAACCCGAGCGCCGCCCGGCGGTCGCGATGTCCCGGGCCCTCCAGGGAGCGTGACGGATCCGGGCTGGCGCCCACCCGTACGGCGCCCCGCGCCGACACGCTTCGCGAGGAGACGATCGTGACCCAGGAGACCCTCGAGCTCACCGAGCTCGTCGCCGCCCGTGACTACGACGCCGTCGGTGACTGGCTGGCCGAGCACGGGGCGCTCGACATCGCCGACGAGCTGATCCGCCTCGAGCCGTCCGACCGGGCGGTGGTGTTCCGCCTGCTGGCCAAGAACCGGGCGCTGGCGGTGTTCGAGGCCCTCGACCCCATCCACCAGCAGCAGCTGCTGGACGCGCTGGCCGACGACTCGGTCCACGAGCTGTTCCTGCACCTCGACGCCGACGACCGGGCGCGGCTGCTGGACGAGATGCCGGCCAAGGTGGCCAAGCGGCTGCTGGCCAACCTGCCCGACTATGCGCGGACCAACACCAACCTGCTGCTGGGCTACCCCGAGGAGTCGGCCGGGCGGTCCATGAGCCCGCGCTACGTCAGTGTCCGGGCCGCCCAGACCGCCGCGGATGCGCTGAGCAAGGTGCGCCGGGCGGGGCTGCGCACCCGCGAGGTGCACGTGCTGCCGGTCACCGACGACCAGCGCAAGCTCGTGGGCGTGGTGGACCTTCCCGACCTCGTCACCGCCGAGGTCGGCACCCCGGTCGGTGAGCTCATCCGCCCCGAGACCTACTCCGTGCGGGTGGACGACGACCAGGAGATGGCGGCCCGCCTGATGCAGGAGGCCGACCTCGTCGCCCTGCCGGTGGTCGACACCGAGGACCGGCTCGTGGGCGTGCTCACCGTCGACGACGCGATGGAGATCCTCGAGGCCGAGGAGACCGAGGACATCCACCGCGCCGGCGGCGTCGAGCCCCTGGACGTGCCCTACATGGACGCCGGCGTGTTCCACCACGCTCGCAAGCGGGCCCTGTGGCTGCTGGTGCTGATCATCGCCGCCGCGTCGACGATCACGGTCATGGAGGCCTTCGAGGAGTCGCTGGAAGCGGTCTACATCCTGGCGTTCTTCATCCCGCTGCTGGTCGACACCGGCGGCAACTCCGGCTCGCAGGCCTCCACCGTCGTCATCCGCGCGATGGCGGTGGGCGAGGTGCGCTTCTCCGACCTGCCACGGATCCTGCACCGCGAGCTGCGGGTCGGGCTGCTGCTGGGGCTGATGCTCGGCGGGATCGGCTTCCCGATCGTCTCCCTGCTCTACGGCGCCGACTTCGGCATGGTGGTGGCCTTCACGCTGCTGGCCATCTGCACCTGGGCCTCCTTCGCCGGGGGCATGCTGCCACTGGTCGCCAGGCGCGTCGGCGTCGACCCCGCCGTGGTCTCCGCTCCCGTCATCACCACGCTGGTGGACGCCACCGGGCTGATCATCTACTTCACCATCGCCGGTCTCGTCCTCGGCCTGTGACCACGTGCCGGGGCGTTGACCCGGCAGCCAGCCCGACGTAGCGTTCGCTCTCGGAGACCGAGGGGTATGCGGCCGGGAGAGGTGGGAGCCTCCATCCCCGGCGACGGGAGGAGCGCCTGTGTCCGGACCGAGCACGTGCATCATCGGGGCCGGCATCAGCGGCCTGACCACGGCCAAGATGCTGACCGACTATCGACTCGACTACGACTGCTTCGAGCTCTCGGACCGCCTGGGTGGCAACTGGGCGTTCGGCAACCCCAACGGGATGTCCAGCGCCTACCGGTCCCTGCACATCGACACCTCCAAGAAGCTGCTCTCGTTCGCCGACTTCCCGATCCCGGCCTCCTACCCCGACTTCCCGAGCCACTTCCAGATCAAGGAGTACCTCGACGCGTACGCGGACACGTTCGGGCTCCGCGACCGGATCCAGTTCACCAACGGGGTCGAGCACGCCGAGCGGCGCGCCGGCGGCGGCTGGACGATCCACACCCAGGACGGTCGCACCCGGGCCTACGACGCGCTGGTGGTCGCCAACGGCCACCACTGGGACCCGCGCTATCCCGACTTCCCCGGCGAGTTCGACGGCGAGATCATCCACTCGCACCACTACATCGACCCCGCCGAGCCCCTGGAGCTGACCGGCAAGCGCATCCTGGTGGTGGGCCTGGGCAACAGCGCGGCGGACATCACCAGCGAGCTGTCGCAGTCCAGCCTCGGCAACGAGGTCCTCCTCTCCACCCGCTCGGGTGCGTGGGTGCTGCCCAAGTACGCCTTCGGCCAGCCCATCGACCAGATCGCCAAGCCCAACCCCTCGATCCCGCCCGGGGTGCAGCGGCGCCTGGCGAAGCTGCTGCCGCTGCTGGTCTCGGGGCGCCCCGAGCGGTTCGGGCTGCCGCGCCCCGACCACGACTTCGGCCAGGCGCATCCCACGGTCTCCAGCGAGCTGCTGCTGCGGCTGGGCTCGGGGGACGCCGTCGCCAAGCCGAACGTCGAGCGGCTCGAGGGCGGGCAGGTCCGCTTCGAGGACGGCAGCGTCGAGCAGGTCGACGTCATCATCTACGCCACCGGCTACAACATCACCTTCCCCTTCTTCGATCCCGGCTTCCTCAGCGCCCCGGACAACCGCCTGACGCTGTACAAGCGCATCTTCCGTCCCGGGATCGACGACCTGCTGCTGGTGGGCTTCGCCCAGGCGGTGCCCACGCTGTTCCCCTTCGTCGAGGTGCAGTCGCGGCTGGTGGCCGCCTATCTCGCGGGCACCTACCGGCCCCCGGACGAGCAGCGCATGTGGGAGATCGCCCGCGCCGAGGAGCAGCAGGCCATCGGGCACTACAAGGACACCCCGCGTCACACCCAGCAGGTGGACTACTACGCCTACGCGTCCGACATTCTGGACCGCGAGCTGCCGGCGGGGGCCCGCCGGGCGGAGCGGAGGGGCCCGGTGGAGCTGGCGGGTCGCGCGGCCGAGGCGGAGGTGGCCGAGCGTGTCTGAGCCCACCGACAACGGACAGCGCCCCGCGATGGCGGGGTCCGACGACGCGGCGGAGGTCGGCTTCACCGTCGATGGCGCGCGCGTGGTCGCCCGGCACCTGACCGGGCGCGGCGAGGAGCTGGCCACCAGCTCGGGCCGCCCCTGCGTGGTGATGGCGCACGGCTTCGGCGGCACGGTGGACAGCGGCCTGCTGTCGTTCGCCGAGGCATTCGCCGCCGCCGGGACGGACGTGCTCGCCTTCGACTACCGCCACTTCGGGCGCAGCGGCGGCGAGCCCCGGCAGCTGCTGTCGATCCCGGCGCAGCTCGACGACTACGCGGCTGCGGTGGCCCACGCCCGGGGCCTGGAGGGCGTCGATCCGGAGCGCATCGTGCTCTGGGGGGTGTCCTACTCCGGTGGCCACGTGCTGCGCGTCGCCGCCCGCGATCTCCGGGTGGCGGCCGTGATCTCGCTCACGCCCGCCGTGGACGGCCGCGCCACCATGCGCGAGGGGCTCAAGGAGGGTGACCGCCGCGTGGGGGCGAGGCTGCTGCGGCTGGCGGTCGCCGACCGGGTGGCCGCTCGCCGCGGTCGCGCTCCGGTGTACGTGCCGCTGGCGGCCCCGCCCGGCCAGCTGGGCGTCCTCACCGCACAGGGCGCCTACGAGGCCTACACCGGCATCGCGGGCCCCACCTGGCGCAACGAGGTGGCCGCCCGCATCCTGCTCCACACGGGCACCTACCGCCCCATCGAGGCCGCGGGTGAGGTGCGCGCGCCGGTGCTGGTCCAGATCGCCGACCACGACCGCACCGCCTCGCCGCAGGCGGCGCAGCGGGCAGCCACGCGGTGCCGCTCGGAGACCCGGCACTACCCGTGCGACCACTTCGACGTCCACGTGGGCGGCGACTGGCACGCCGCGGCGTGCCAGGATCAGCTCGCCTTCCTGCGGCGCCACCTCGGCGCGACCGCGCCGGCCGCCTCCGAGACGTGACCGCCTCCTCGTCCGGCGGTCACCCATCCCCGCCGTCACGAGTCCGCGGTCGGGTGGCCACGGGCGCCGCACCGGGCTCGGCCTCGTGTGCCGGCGCGCGCTCGGGCGCGTGCGCCACGACCCGGGAGGCGACCTGGGAGCCGAGGGTGGCCAGGGTCGCCGATGTGGTCGCCTGCGCCCAGCCCAGCGGCCCCATCGGCCTGCAGCCGAAGAACTGGCTCACGCCCGGCGTCTGGATGACGCCGACGAGCCCGGCCGCCGATCCGGCCACGGTGGCCAGGGTCGCCGGGCGCCGCCAGCCGCCGGCGATCAGGGTCTGACCGAGCTGGGTGCCGACCAGGGCGGCCAGTCCCACGGTGCTCGCCCGCCGGCGGGTGCCCGTCAGGCGGGCCGCGCCCCAGGCGGCGCCGGCG
>SKLC01000075.1 GCA_007123425.1 Nitriliruptoraceae bacterium | reverse complement strand
TACGTCAACGACCCCGACCGCTCCGACGGCAAGGCGGTGGGCGAGCCGGTCGAGATCACCCTCGACACCCCGCCCGACCCCAGCCTGCTGGAGACCGCGGCGACCTACCAGTCGCAGTACGCCGAGATCGGGATCGAGATCGACGTGCGCACCGTCGAGCAGGCGGTGCACATCAGCCAGGCCGTGGGCGACCCGCCGGAGTTCATCGGCGACTTCCAGATGAAGCTCTGGCGCCTGGGCGCGGAGGCCGACCCGGACTGGATGATCCCGTGGTTCGTCCCCGGCTCGCCGACCAACTTCGTCAACATGGACGACGAGGAGGTCACCGGGCTGCTGCTCGAGGCACGGCGCACGCCCGATCCCGATGAGCGACGCGAGCTCTACCACCAGGTGCAGCTGAGGTTCATCGACCAGGCGCCGTTCAACCTCACCGGGTTCACCGCCACGGTGCTGGCCACGCATCCGGCGCTGTTCGGCATCGATGACTGGACGCTGCCGGACGGCGCGACGGGCAACGGGGCCTCGGAGGCCGTCACCCCGTGGCACTCCGTGTGGTTGGACCAGTAGGGGGCTGACGCCACCGCGAGCGGGCCCGCCCGGCGATGCGCCGTGGCGGGCCCGCTCGGCGCGTGCCCGCCGGTGCGCGGATCCGCGACGAATTTCGGGAAACCGTTGACCTGGCTACGACGGGGGCCGTAGTTTCACGTGCTGAAGTTCGGTGGCCGGACTTCTTTCGAGAGGGAGCTGCATGAGGATCACGTTGCGAACCGGGAGCACACGCCTGCTCGCGACCGGGCTGGCGGTGGGGCTGATGGTCGCCGCCTGCGCCCCCGCGGAGGACCCCGAGGGCGCCGTGGGCGAGCCCGCCGACGACGCCGAGACGGTCGACGAGCCCGACGAGGCGACCGAGGGCGGCTCGGTCACGGTGGGCCTGGAGGCGGAGACGGCCGGCTGGGCGCCCTGGGCCGACTCCTGGGCGCCGCCGAGCTGGATGGTCGCCCGGTCGTTCTACGACACGCTGATGGATCGCAACGCCGACGGCGAGCCCCAGCCCAACCTCGCCGAGTCCATGGAGCCCAACGACGAGTTCACCGAGTACACGCTGACCCTGCGCGAGGGCATCGAGTTCCACGACGGCGAGCCCCTGGACGCCGACGCGGTCGTCGCCAACTTCGACAAGCACATGGAGCCCGGGTCGCAGACCGCCACCTCGGTCGCGCCGATCGAGGAGGTCGTGGCCGAGGACGAGCTCACGGTCCGCTTCGTCCTCGACCAGCCCCACGTGGCCTTCGCCGACTACCTCGTGGGCGCGGTCGGCGTGGTGGTCTCGCCGGCCTCGATCGAGGCCGAGACGGTCTCCGAGGAGCCGGTGGGCACCGGCCCGTTCGTGTTCGAGTCGTGGCAGCGCGACCAGCAGCTCGAGGTCAGCCGCAACGAGGACTACTGGCGTGAGGGGCTGCCCTACCTCGAGTCGGTCACCTTCCGGCCGATCCCCGACGAGGACGCCCGGCTGCAGAGCCTGTTCTCCGGCGACGTCGACGCGATGCAGACGCTGCGCCAGTCGATCATCGCCCAGGCACGGGAGCGGGACGACGAGTTCAACCTCTATGAGGACATGGGCAACAACTCCGGTGCGACGATCCTCAACACGGCGGTGCCGCCCTTCGACGACGAGCGGGTGCGCCGCGCATGGGCGCACGCGATCGACCAGGAGGAGCTGATCGCGGTGCTCGGCGGCACGGGCATCTCGCCGGCGTCCAAGGGGCTGTTCAACCCCGAGTCGCCGTGGTTCGTCGACGAGATGGAGGACATCTGGCCCAGCGAGGACCTCGAGCAGGCCCAGGAGTACGCCGACGACTACATCAACGACCCGGACCGCTCCGACGGCGAGGAGCCCGGCACGCCGATCCGGTTCGACTTCGACACCCAGCCCGACCCCAGCCTGCTGGAGACCTCCAGCGTCTACCAGGCGCAGGTCGAGCGCGTGGGGCTCGAGATGAACATCGAGACGGTCGAGCAGGCGGTGCACATCCAGGAGGCCGTCGGTGAGCCGCCGGAGTTCGAGGGCCAGTACCAGGCCAAGATCTTCCGCATGGGCCTGGAGTCCGACCCCGACTGGATGGTGCCCTACTTCGCCGAAGGCAGCCCGCAGAACTTCACCAACTACAACAACGAGGAGATGTTCGGGCTGCTCATCCAGGCGCGGCAGACCCCGGACGTCGATGAGCGGCGGGAGCTGTACCACCAGGTGCAGCAGATCCTGGCCGAGGACGTGCCCTTCACGCTCACCGGCCACACGGCCAGCATGATCGGCACGGCCGGTGACGTCTACGGGCTGGACGGCTGGGAGCTGCCCGACGGCGACGACGGCGTGGGTCACCCCGAGGCGATCGCGCGGTGGCACTCGGTGTGGCGTGACCAGTAGCTCGTGCCACGGCGGCCGCCCACGCCACGCCGCGTGGGCGGGCCGCCGGACGGCCGGTGTGAGGAAATCGGTGCGAAACCCGGGATCGGACACCGTCCGGGCACTAGGGTGACCCGCCGCGGGTCGTGGCCTTCACGGGCGCGCTCGCGGGAACCGTCGCCGTCGAGGTCGTGGCGGCGGGCAAGGGAGAGCAGGGAGTGTGGGAGCACGAGGGCCCACGACGTCGGCAGATCGAAATGTTGCCTGCGCAGCATTCGGTTCGTAGTCGTTCGACGGGAGCGGACGTGGCCGTTGCGGCCACCGGCTCGCGTCGGGACGAGGGAGCACGTGGATGCGCTATCTGATGGAGCGGTCGGCCCGGCTGGTCGTCACGCTCTTCCTGGTCTCGGTCATCACCTTCATGCTGGTGGTGCTCCTGCCGGGTGACCCCGCCCTGCAGGTGCTCGGCACCGACTTCACCGAGGCCGACTATCTCGCCGTGCGCGACGAGCTGGGCCTCGACGATCCGCTGCCGATTCGCTACGTCGATTGGCTCGGGGGCGTCTTCCAGGGCGACCTCGGGACCTCCTACCGGACCAACCAGCCGGTGCTGGAGGCGATCGTCGACCGGGTGCCGGTCACCTTCCAGGTGATGGTGGTCGGCCTGGCGATCGCCCTGCTGGTCTCCATCCCCCTGGCGATGATCGCCGCCTACCGCGCCAACACCAAGACCGACACGACGGTCTCGACGGCCTCGCTGGCGATGCTGTCGATCCCCAACTTCATGCTGGCGCTGATCCTGATCTTCTATCTCTCGGTCCACCTGGGGTGGTTCCCGGCGACCGGCTGGGTCAGCTTCGCCAGCGACCCGGTCGCCAGCCTGCGCGCGACCCTGCTGCCCGCCCTCGCGCTGGCGGGCGCGGAGATCGGGGTCTACACCCGACTGCTGCGCAACGACATGATCGCCACGCTGCAGGAGGACTTCATCACCCTGGCCCGCGCGAAGGGGGCCTCGACCCCGCGGGTGCTGTTCCGCCACGCGCTGCGGCCCTCGTCGCTGTCGCTGGCCACGGTGCTGGGGGTGCAGGTCGGCGTGGCCCTGGGCGGCTCGGTGATCGTGGAGACGATCTTCGCCCTGCCCGGCATCGGGCGGCTGCTGGTGGACTCGATCTTCCAGCGCGACCTGATGATCGTCCAGGGCGTGGTGCTGTTCATCGCCGTGGTCTACGTCGTGGCGAACTTCGCCGTGGACCTGTTGTACGGGGTGCTCGACCCCCGGATCCGAAAGGGGAGTGCCAGTGCCACGGCCTGAGGACCCGCAGCAGGGACGCGCCGACGTGCCCGGTGACGGAACCACGACGGTGGAGCCGGGCACCGGGGTGCCCGCCACGCCGCCGCAGACGCCGGGCGAGGAGGCCGAGCCGGCCGCCACGAGGAAGCGCCGCCGACGCAAGCGCCGGCCGCTGGGCGTGATGACCTGGCTCGCCCTGGTCTGGCTGGTGCTGGTGGTCGCCGGCGCGGTGCTGGCCGGCATCCTGCCCCTGCACCCACCGGCGGGCACCGACGTGCTCAACAACCTGCGCCCGCCGCTCGAGTCGATGAGCAACCCGCTGGGCACCGACGGTCTCGGCCGCGACCTGCTCTCGCGCGTGGTCTACGGCTCCCGGGTGTCGCTGATCGTGGCCTTCGTCGCGGTGGCCATCGGCTCCACCATCGGCGGCACGATCGGCCTGCTGGTGGGCTACTTCCGCGGCAAGGCCGACACGCTGGTGATGGGCTTCGTCGATGTGATGCTGGCCTTCCCGGGCCTGGTGCTGCTGCTGACCGTGATCGCCTTCGTGGGACGGAGCCTGACCACGATCTCGCTGACGATCGGGCTGCTGTCGATCCCGATCTACACCCGCGTGTCACGCGCCAACACGATGGCCGTGGCCTCACGGGAGTTCGTGACGGCGTCCAAGGCGATGGGAGCCAGGACCTCCCGGGTGCTCTTCCGCGAGATCGCGCCCAACGTCATCCTGCCGCTGTCCGCCTACGCGCTGGTCACGGTCGGCGTGATCATCGTGCTGGAGGGTGCGCTGTCGTTCCTGGGGCTGAGCATCGACCAGCCCACGCCCACCTGGGGTGGGATCATCAACGAAGGACGGCGGCACCTGGCCGCGGCGCCCCACGTGTCCGCCGTGCCCTCGATGGTGATGTTCCTGACCGTGATCTCGCTCAACCTCGTGGGCGACAAGCTCCGGCAGCGCTTCGACGTCAAGGGGACGAACCTGTGACCACGATCCCTCCCCACCCACCCACCGACGGGCAGGCCCCGCTGCTGAGCGTGCGTGACCTCAAGGTCGAGTTCGACTCGCCCGCGGGAACGATCACCGCGGTCGACGGCGTGTCGTTCGAGCTGTCCGCCGGCCGTGCGCTCGGCGTGGTGGGCGAGTCCGGCTCGGGCAAGACCGTCCTCTCGCGGGTGATCATGAACCTGCTCACGGTCAGCAACAAGCTGCCCGAGCAGGGCGAGGTGCGCTTCCGTGGCCAGAACCTGCTCACCACCCGGCGCAAGCAGCTGCGCAAGCTCTGGGGCGACGACCTCGCCATGGTGTTCCAGGACCCGATGACCTCGCTCAACCCGACGATGAAGATCGGGCCGCAGGTCACCGAGCCGCTGCTGCTGCACCGCAAGATCTCCAGGAAGGCCGCCCGGGCACGCGCGGAGGAGCTGCTGCGCGAGGTCGGCATCCCCGAGCCGGGGCGGCGCCTCAACCAGTACCCCCACGAGCTGTCGGGCGGCATGCGCCAGCGCGTCACGATCGCGATCGCGCTGGCCTGCGACCCCGTGCTGCTGATCGCCGACGAGCCCACCACGGCCCTCGACGTCACCGTGCAGGCGCAGATCCTCGACCTGCTCGACCGGGAGCGCACCGACCGGCAGATGGGGCTGATCCTCATCTCCCACGACCTCGGCGTCGTGGAGGGCCGCACCGACGACGTCAACGTGATGTACGCCGGCCGGGTGGTCGAGAGCGCCCCCACGGCCTCGGTGTTCAAGCAGCCGCGGCATCCCTACACGGCCTCGCTGATCGGCTCCATGCCCAAGATCGAGGACCCCAGCCACACCCGGCTCGCGGCGATCCCGGGCCACCCGCCCCACCCGCTCAACCGCCCATCGGGCTGCAAGTACGCCCCGCGGTGCCAGTTCGCGCAACCGCGCTGCATCGAGGAGGACCCGGCCCTGATGCCACCCACCGACGAGGAGACCGACCGGGGAACGGCGTGCTTCTTCCCACCGGGCACCGACCGCGGGGAGGAGGCCCTGGCCCGCAACCGGGCGGCGGGGTACACGGCGACCGGGCTGGAGCTCCAGCCCGCGGAGGTGAGCTGATGGCGGGCAGCGGCGACGCGCACCTGCGCCACCCGGAGCAGACGGTGCTGCGCGGCGAGAACGTGGTGGTCGAGTTCCCGATGAAGCGCGGCGCGGTCGTGCAGGCCGTCTCCGACGTCAGCATCGACGTCCTGGCGGGCGAGACCCTGGGGCTGGTCGGCGAGTCCGGCTGCGGCAAGTCCACCCTGGCCAAGGCGATGCTGCAGCTGCCGCCGCCGACGTCGGGCAGCGTGACCTTCCAGGGCCGCGACCTCACCGAGCTCTCCCGGGAGGAGCTGCGCCGGGTGCGGCCCGAGCTGCAGGTGATCTTCCAGGATCCGATCTCCTCGCTCAACCCGCGCCGGCGCGTGCGCGACATCGTCGCCGAGTCGATCACGATCTGGGGCGACGAGGACGGCGACGGCCGGCAGAAGGTCGACCGCGTGCTCGACACCGTGGGCCTCGACCCGGACGTCGTGGGCGATCGCTACCCGCACGAGTTCTCCGGGGGCCAGGCGCAGCGCATCTGCATCGGGCGGGCGCTGGTGCCCGACCCCGACGTGCTGGTGTGCGACGAGCCGGTCTCGGCCCTCGACGTGTCGGTGCAGGCGCAGATCCTCAACCTGCTCGAGGACATGAAGGAGCGCTACGGCCTGTCGATGCTGTTCATCGCCCACGACCTCGGCGTGGTCAAGAACATCAGCGACCGCGTCGCGGTGATGTACCTCGGCAAGCTCTGCGAGGTCGCCAACGCGAACAAGATGTACGCGATGCCGGCCCACCCCTACACGGAGGCGCTGATCGCCGCCGTGCCCTCGGCCGAGAAGATCGACAGCTCGATGATCCCCCAGGGGCAGCTGCCGTCGCCGATGAACCCGCCCTCGGGGTGCCGGTTCCGGACCCGCTGCCCGCGGGCGGAGCAGCGCTGTGCCGACGAGGAGCCACAGATGCGCAAGGTGGCCGACGACCACTTCGTCGCCTGCCACTTCCCCAACGAGGTCGGCGACGTCGTGCCGGGCCCGGGGGCCGCCCTCACCGGCTGACCGACACCGGGCCCGGGCGGGCCTACTCGCCGGCGTCCTCGGTGTGGGTCACCGCGGGCAGCTGCTCGAGCTCGGTGCGCAGCTCCTCGACGTCGAGCACGTTGTCCCAGCGGGCGATGATCGTGCCCTCGTCGTCGATCAGGAAGGTCCACGGCTCGTTGCCGCCGTGCTCGGTCTGGATCCACTCCGCGGCCGCCTCGTTGAGCTCCTGGGCGTCGAAGTCGCGCCAGACCTCCACGTGCACGAACTCGGCGCGGTCGTCGTACTGCTCGGCGAGGTCGGCGAAGGTCTCGGTGATCGGCCCGCAGAAGCGGCTCATGCAGAAGCGGGGGGTGGCGAACAGCGCGACGACCGGCCGTCCGTCCTCGATGGCCTGCGCGATCGTGGTGTCGTGGATGTGGTGGTCGGGCACGTCGGAGTCCTCGCCGGCCCGGGAGTCGACCATGATGGGCAGGACCTCCTCGCCGTCCACGTCGTCGACGGTGAGGTTCTCGGTCCGGGGCGCCTCGTCGCCCACGGCGGGGACCTGTGGCTCCTCGGCCAGGCCGCCGGGCTGGCGCTGCGGGAAGACGGTGGAGCCGGTCCGGGTGGTGCCGTCGGCGAGCTCCGCGGTGACCTGCAGGGCCCACAGGCCGGGCTCGTCGAGGTCGACCCGTGCCTCGTAGACCCCGGTGCCGGGCTCGCCGACCAGGACGGTGGGCTGGGCGCCGCCGCCCTCGGGCTCGTCGCCGGGGACGGGGAGGAAGCTGGCGGTGGTCTCCTGGGTGATGGCGGCCTGGTCCGGCTCGTCCTCGTCCAGGGGCCCCACGGCGATGTCGACCTCGCCGTGGGCGACCAGGCCCTGGTCCATCGTGGCCACGCCGATCAGCAGCCGCTGCTGCTCGCCCACGTGGAGGTCGAAGCTGGCGACGTCGACGCGCAGCTCGGACTCGGCGGCCTGCGCCGCGGCGTCCTCGCTCGCCTCCCCGGCGTCGTCGCCGTCGGAGGTGCAGGCCGTGAGCGCCAGCAGGCCGGCCGCGAGGGCGAGGTGGAGGCGATGGATGCGGGGCATGGGCTCCTCCTGGAGGAACGGGCGGAGGGGGACGAGAGCCGCGGGGGCGAGGGCGGCCACGGGCGACCGTGGTCGCTGGCCACGATGGTACGCCCTGCGCAGAGGGTCCTCGCCCCTCGGCGGGCGGCGCGCAGCCAGCTGTGGCAGCCTGGGCACGTGACCCCGCCGCGCACCCTGCTGCTCGCACTCGCCCTCCTCGCCACGGCCTGTGGCGTGGGGCCCTTCGGCGCGGACGCGGAGGGCGAGCAGGAGCCGGTGCAGGTGGCCGTGGGCCCCGACGCCGAGGCCGCGCTGCTCGGTCACGTGGTGGCGGCGCTCCTCGACGCCGAGGGGCTCGAGGCCGAGCTGGTGCCCTTCTCGGACGCGCAGGACTCCCGCCAGGCCCTCGAGCTGGGCGCGGTCGACGTGCGGGTCGGCTACAGCGGCGAGGCGTGGCTGGAGGTGCTGGGCCGGCCCGACCCGCCCGGGGACCCCCGCGACAGCGTGGGGGAGGTCTACCGCCACGACCTCGAGGAGGACATCCTGTGGCTGCGGCCCCCCTTCGGCGAGGGCCCCGACGAGCCGCCGGCCAATGCCACCTTCTCCTTCGCGGTGATGGGGCCGCCCGGCGCTGACGCGGACCTGCGCACGGTCTCGGAGCTGGCGACCCGGCTCTCCGAGCAGCCCGAGGCGCGGGTCTGCGTGGACGCGGAGTTCGGCTCCCGGGCCGACGGGCTGCGGGCGGTGCTACAGGCCTACAGCGTGCGCAGCGACCGGCCGTTCCTGGCCGCCTCGCCCGAGGAGGCGGTGCTGGGCGTGGCGGCGGGGGACTGCCTGGCGGGCCTGACCACGGCCACCGACGGGCAGGCCTGGCGAGCCGGGCTGCAGCCGCTGACCGACGACCTGCAGGTCTTCCCGGCGTTCGTGCCGCTGCCGCAGGTCCGCGCCGAGGCGATGGAGGCGCACGCCGGGCTGCGGGTCGCCCTCACGCCGTTGAGCGCGGAGCTGACCACCTCGTTGCTGGGCACCGCCAATGCGGCGGTGGCCGGCGGGCAGGAGCCGGAGGAGGCCGCGGCCGAGCTGGCCGAGGAGCTGCGCCGCCGCGCGGGCCGCACCGGGGAGGGCGCCTCCACCTGAGCCGTCCCTCGAGCGGCAGGGCCGGCTCGTGCTGTCGCAGTC
>SKLC01000067.1 GCA_007123425.1 Nitriliruptoraceae bacterium | reverse complement strand
TGGTGGCGTGCCCGCCCGCGCTCGGCGCGGTCGGGGTGCGCAGGCCCGCGAGCCGCTCGGCGCGCTCCGTGGGCTCGAGTCGCGACCAGCAGCCGGGTCCGAACCCGAGCTCGATGCTCCGCGGGTTCTGGAGCGGACGATTGCAGCTCTCGCAGCGGCGCATGGCCACCTCCGCGCGTCGTCGTCCCCTCCCACCCGACACAACGCACGCCTCGCCCTGAGGTGACGGCCCGGCCCGCCCCGGAGCTCGGCCGTGGCGGACGGGGCCGCGTCTCCCCCCGCTGCGAGTCGCCCGGAGGCCGGGTGCCCCACCTGCTCGTGTCCGACGGCACCGCCCAGTGACCGAGCTCTGTGGTTGTGGAATCCACGAATGCCAGCCGCAGGGATTGTCGTGAATCCCTAGTGTTCGGCGTTCGCGTTGTCGAGTCGCCAACGTAGGGTCGCCGTCGAGTGGTCGGGGGAGAGTCCGGCCGCCGACTCTGGGAGAGGAGCGAGCGATGGGTGGACGACGTCTGCGTGCGATGGCGGCCTTCGGTGCCATGGCACTGCTGCTGGCCGCCTGCAACGGCGACGGTGGCGACGCCAACGGAGAGGACCTCGGCGAGGGCGCGGCGTCCACCGACGGTGCTGACGACGACGCCGGCGATGGCGACGACGACGCCGACGTGGCCGACGGCGAGCCCGTCCGCGTGGGCGTGGTGACCTCGACGTCCGGGCTGCTGGGCGCCTACGGCGAGGCCTACCTCGACGGCCTCGAGGCGGGTCTCGACTACGCGACCGACGGCTCCCGGGCGGTCGACGGGCGCCCGATCGAGCTCGAGGTGGTCGACGACGGGGGCGAGCCCGATCAGGCGATCTCGGCCGCCGTGGACCTCGTCGGCCAGGGGGTGACCATCCTCGCCGGCTCGGCATCCTCCGGTGTCGCCGTGCAGATGGCCTCGTTCGCCGAGGAGAACCAGGTCCTGTTCATCTCCGGTCCCGCGGCCACCGATGCCGTGACCGGCGTCAACGACTACACGTTCCGCTCCGGCCGGCAGAGCTACCAGGACGTGGCCGCCGCGGCGAGCCTCGTCGACGACATCGACGGCTCCACCGTCGTCGCCTTCGTGCAGGACTCCGAGTTCGGTGAGGCCAACGTCCTCGCGCTCGAGAGCGTGCTCGGCGAGCAGGGCGCCGAGATCGCGCCCGTCGAGGTCCCGCTGTCCGCGAACGAGTTCACGCCCTTCGTCCAGCAGGTCGCCGACGCCGACCCGGACCTGGTGTTCGTCGCCTGGGCCGGTGACACCACCCCCGCGATGTGGGAGTCGATGGAGCAGCAGGGCGTGCTGAGCGACTACCCGGTGACCACCGGGCTGGGCGACGTGGCGACCTGGCCGCTGTACGGCCCCGCGGGCCCGGAGATCCAGTTCCTGAGCCACTACTACTCGACCGCGCCCGACAACGAGGTCAACGACTTCATGCTCGAGCAGGTCGAGACGCCCGACCTGTTCACCCCGGACGGCTTCGTCGCCGCGCAGATGATCGTCGAGGCGGTCTCGCAGGCCGAGCCGGAGAACGTCGACGCGATGGTGGACGCCCTGCGTGGGTGGGAGTTCGACGGCCCCAAGGGGCGGACCACGATCCGCGGCGCCGATCACGCGCTGCTGCAGCCGATGTACACCGCCTCCATGGAGAACATGGACAGCGACCCGGCCAACATCGAGGTGGAGACGCTCGAGGAGCTCGCCCCCGATGCCACCGCGCCGCCCGAGGCGGGCTGACCCTCGGCGCCGGTGTGCCCGCTGCGGCTCGCGGGGGCACCGGCGCTGCGGTGACCAGGAGGGGGCACGGGACCGATCCCGGAGCGGTCCCGACCCCCGGCGAGCGAGACGTGGACGGGAGGTGGCACGGTGAGCGGGCAGGCAACGCCGTCGAGGGCCGGCGCGGAGGGTGCGCCCATCCTCAGCACGCGGTCGCTGACCTGGGGCGTCGGTGGGTTCACCATCCTCGAGGACATCGACCTCGACGTGGGGCGGGGCGAGTTCCTCTCGATCATCGGCCCCAACGGGGCGGGCAAGAGCAGCCTGCTCAACGTGGTGTCGGGGACCAACGTGCCCCGCTCCGGGTCGGTGGAGCTCGACGGCCACGACATCACCTCGCTGCGGCCCGCCCATCGGGTCCGTCGCGGGCTGGGTCGCACGTTCCAGACCTCCAGCCTCTTCCCGGGCCTGAGCCTCGTGGAGAACGCGCGCCTGGCCGCGCAGGCCTCGCGTGGCGGCAGCCTCTCGCTGATCGCCCGCCCTCGCTGGGAGGACGGCGCGACGCAGGCGGGGCTGGCCGCGCTGGCGGAGGTCGACCTCGCCGACCGTGCCGCCGACCCCGTGGCCGACCTCTCCCACGGGGACAAGCGCAAGCTCGAGATCGCGCTGCTGCTGTGCAGCGAGCCGGAGGTGCTGCTGCTCGATGAGCCCACCGCCGGCGTCAGCGTCGAGGAGGTCGCACCGCTCGTCGAGGTGATCCGCCGCGTCCATGAGCGCGGGCGGACCGTGGTGATGGTCGAGCACCGCATGGACCTGGTGGTGGACGTCTCCGACCGCATCGCGGTGCTGCACAACGGCCGGCTGTTGACCGTCGGGGCGCCCGACGAGGTGATGGCCGATCCGGTGGTGCAGTCCGCCTACCTGGGGGAGGCCGCATGAGGCTCCCAGGTCTCCTGTCCGGCGCCGAGCCACGAAAGGCAGCGACGTGAACGTCCGTCAGGGCCGACCCGCGGGCGGGGCGGCCGTCAGCAGCCCTGCCGCCGGCAACGGCGCGGGCCCGGGGGAGGCGCCGCCGCCGATCCTCGAGGTGGACGGCCTCCACGTCCACCGTGGCGAGGCACACATCCTCCACGGGCTCGACTTCCACATCGCCCCCAACCGGGTCACCGCGCTCCTGGGCCGCAACGGGGTCGGCAAGACCACCACGCTGCTCGCGCTGCTGGGCCTGCTGCCCTCGAGCGGGGAGATCCGCCTGGAGGGGGAGTCGGTCACCTCCCTGTCCACCCACCGGCGGGTGCAGCGCGGCCTGGCCTACGTCCCCGAGGACCGGGAGGTGTTCAGCCAGCTGACCGTGGCCGAGAACCTCCGCCTGGCCATGCAGTGGCCGGAGTCGGCCGACCGTCTCGCGACCGTCCACGAGCTGTTCCCCGAGCTCGAGCGCCGCTCCGCCCAGAAGGCCGGGTCGCTGTCGGGCGGCCAGCAGCAGATGCTGGCGCTGGGTCGGACCCTGCTCCACCCCGCGAAGCTGCTGCTCATCGACGAGCCCACCAAGGGGCTCGCGCCGATCGTGATCACCGAGGTGGTCGCGGCGCTGCAGCAGGCCACCGCGGACAGCACGGTGCTGCTCGTCGAGCAGAACCTTCGCGTCGCCGAGGCGCTGGCCACCGACGCGATCGTGCTCGACGAGGGGCGGGTGGCCTGGTCGGGGGCGATGGCGGATCTGCTCGCCGACGAGGAGCTGACCCGCTCGATGCTCGGCGTCGGCCGCCGGGCGGGAGGGCAGGAGACATGACCTTCCAGACGTTCGCGCTGCTGCTGGTGACCGGGCTGGGCCTGTCCGGGGTCTACTTCCTGATCGCCAGCGGGCTGTCGCTGATCTTCGGGCTCATGGACGTGCTCAACCTCGCCCACGGGCTGTTCTTCACGGCCGGCTCCTACGCCACCTGGTGGGTGATGAGCAGCCTCGAGGTCGTGGGGCCGCTGGGGCTGCGGTTCGCCATCGCGGTCGTGGCCGGGGGCGGGCTCGGCCTGGCGATGGGCTACGTCGTCGAGCGGGTCTTCGTGCGCCGCTTCTACGGCGATCACGTGACCCAGATCCTGATCACGCTGGGGCTGAGCCTGGCCGGCGTCGCGCTGGTGGGCGGCTGGTTCACCTACGACCCGCGCACGTTCCCGCTGCCCGAGGCGTTCGGCAACGTCGTGATGGTCGCGGGCGCGCGCATCCCCGTCACGCGGCTGCTGACGCTGGGCCTCTCGCTCGTGCTGCTGGTCGCGCTGCTCGCCTTCCTGCGGCGCACGCGCCACGGCCTGGTGATCCGGGCGGGCGTGGAGAACCGCTCGATGGTGCAGGCCATGGGCATCGACGTGCAGAAGAGCTTCACGCTGGTGTTCGCGATCGGCGGGATGCTGGCGGCCATCGGCGGGGTGCTCGGCGCGGTGTTCTTCGCCGGGGTCACGCCGGAGTTCGGGCTCAACATCCTCATCTTCGCCTTCATCGTCGTGGTGATCGGCGGGCTCGGCAGCGTGGAGGGGACCGCGCTGGCGTCGGTCCTGGTGGGGCTCACCCAGCAGTTCGTCAACTACCTCGCCGGTGCCGGCATCGGCGATCTCACGGTGGTGGCCCTGCTCGCAGGGACGCTGCTGATCCGACCCCAGGGTCTGCTCGGGGAGGCCGTGCGATGAGCGTGACGACCACCGATCACCTCGACACCGCCACCACCGAGGCGATCCCGCCGCCCCGCCGCAGCCGCACGACCCCCGTCGTGCTGGGCGTCGTGGGGCTCATCCTGGCGGTGCTGCCCTTCCTCGACGCGACGATCCCCGGGGTGTTCACGGGGCCGATGTCCTCGCCGGGCACGCTGCAGATCCTGGCCGTCGGCCTGGTCTTCGCCGGCGTGGCGATGAGCTACGACCTCCTGCTGGGCTACACCGGGCTGCTGTCGCTGGGCCACGCGCTCTACTTCGCGCTCGGCCTCTACGGCACGAACCTGCTCATGCGCGTCTTCGGGCTCTCCTACGTGCCGGCGTTCGCGCTCGCGGTGGTGATCGCGCTGGCGGTGGCGGTGGTGCTCGGGTCGGTCGCGCTGCGGGTGCGGGGGGTCGCCTTCGCGATGGTCACCCTCGCCTTCGCCGAGGCGTTCCACGTCCTGGTCGAGGCCGACCCCTTGAGCGTCTCCGGGGGCGAGGAGGGGCTGCCGCTGGCCTCGGCGCAGGTCCCCGACCTGCTGTCGGGCGTGATCAACACCCGGTGGGTGTACTGGCTCGCGCTGGCGTTCGCCGCCCTCACCTTCGTGGTGTGCCGCCTCGCCGTGTCCAGTCGGGCCGGGCGGGTGTGGCAGGCGATCAGGGAGAACGAGGACCGGGTGGAGCTGCTGGGCCTGATCCCGTTCCAGTTCAAGCTGCTCTCCTTCGGGCTGTCCGCCGGGCTGGCGGCCAGCGGTGGCGCCGTCTACCTGCTGCTGGTCCGGGGCGCGACCCCGTTCAGCGCCAGCGCGGTCTTCACGCTCAACCTCATCGTCATGGTCGTGCTCGGCGGGCTCGGGCGCCTGTGGGGCGCGGCCCTCGGGGGCCTGGTGTTCGGGTACCTGCAGCTGCGCCTGCCCGGCCTGGCCCGCAGCGGCGTGTTCGAGCCGCTGCCGGCCTGGCTCGAGGGGCCGCTGACCGAGCCGCTGTTCATCCTCGGCGTGCTGTTCGTGGTGCTGGTCATGTTCGCACCGGGCGGGCTGGCGAGCCTGCCCGAGCGGCTGGGGCTCCGACGGGACAAGGCGTGAAGGTCGTCGAGCGTCGATCGCCGGGAGGCGCGGGATGAGCAGCCGCGACCGTGACGACGAGGTCATCCGCCGGATCGCCCGGCGGGTGCTGGACCGCATCGACGAGCTGCTGCCCCAGATGGGCGCGACCTACCAGCGGGCCATCCCCGAGTACGCGCGGCTCACACCGGAGCAGCTCGAGCGTGAGGTGCTGCGCACGTCCCGTCGCTTCGTCGAGTCCTACTTCGGCAACGTCAGCGAGGGACGCTCGACCGAGCGGCTCGACCTCGCCGCCCTCGAGCAGGCCGGCCGTCGCCGCCTGGAGATGGGCGTCTCGCTCGACTCCGCGCTCCATGCCTTCCGCCTGGCCGGTCGCGAGACCTGGCAGGCGGTGGTCGAGGCGGTCGAGGACGGCGAGGAGGTCGTGCTCGGCCCGCTGGCGGCCGAGTGGATCGACTACATGGACCGTGCCTCGTCCCGGTTCGCCGAGGGCTACGTCGCGGCCTCCCATGAGCACCTTCGGCGGCTGGACGCGCGCCGCTCCGCGATTGTGGACGCGCTGCTCGAGGCGGGCGACTGGGGCGAGGTGGCCTCCGTCGCGGCCCAGTGGTCGATTGCGCTCGCGCCCAGCTACCGACCCGTGCTGCTGGCCGGGGACGACGTGCTGGTGCGCATCGACCTGCTGCTGCAGCAGGCGCCGCCCGACACCCTCGCCGGGCGCCGCGGCGACCGGGTGCTGGCGCTGCTGCCCGACGACAGCGATCCGCGGACCCTGGCGACGTCCGCCCACGCCCGGCTGACCACGTTCGGTTGTGCGGCGGCGCCGGGGCCGGAGCTGCTCACCGAGGTGCGCCACATCGAGGCGGTGCTGGCGGCGGCGGAGCGGGCCGGGCGGACTGCCGGTGTCTTCGGCCCCGACGACCTGCTGCTCGAACAGCTGCTCGCGGCCTCGCAGCGCGTGACCGACACGCTGGCGGGGAGGGTGCTGGACCCGCTGGCGGCCCAGGATCCCGACGGGGTCTTCCTCGACACGTTGCGGACCTACCTCGCCTGCGGCTCGGTGCCACAGACCGCCGCGGACCAGACCGTGCACGCCAACACCGTCGCGTACCGGCTGCGTCGCGTGAAGGTCCTGACCGGGCTCGACGCCCGCGTGCCGGAGCAGGCCGCGCTGCTGGTCATCGCCGTCCAAGCGCGCGGTGCGCCACCGTGACCCCGCAGCCGACCCGCTCGTCCGTCGCCGACGTCCCGCCCCTTCGAGGGTGACGCCCCGAGGGACGTCGGGACCCGACCCGCCCCGACGCCGATCTGACCACAGCCCACCAGGAGCACTCGCGTGACCATCCCCGGCCTGATGCAACGCACCCCCCTGACGCTGGACATGGTGTTCGACCGGCTGTCGACGGTGTACGCCGACGGGCGCATCGCCGACGTCGAGGGCGAGACCACCTACGGTGACTTCTCCCGCCGCGTGCTGCGGCTGGCGCGAGCGCTGACCGACGAGCTCGGCGTCCGCCCAGGGGACCGGGTGGCGACCTTCGGGTTCAACTCCATCCGCCACCTCGAGCTGTACTACGCCGTGCCGCTGCTCGGCGCCGTGCTGCACACCGTCAACGTCCGCCTCTTCGACGACCAGATCGCCTACATCGTCGACCACGCCCAGGACACCGTGCTGTTCGTCGACGGCGAGCTGGTCGAGTCGCTGGCCCGGGTCGCGCCGCGGCTACCCAGCGTCGAGCGCTATGTGCGCATGGGCGCGGGACCCGACGACCTCCCGGGCCTGCTCGACCATGACGAGCTGGTCGCCGCGCACGAGCCCGCGCACGACCTGCCACCGCTGGACGAGGACGCCGCGTTCGGGCTGTGCTACACGTCCGGCACCACCGGCAACCCCAAGGGCGTGCTGTACTCGCACCGGGCGATGGTGCTGCACAGCTTCGCCGCATGCATGGCCGATCACATCGGCCTGCGGGAGGCTGATGTGGTGCTCCCCGTGGTGCCGATGTTCCACGCCTTCGCCTGGGGGCTGCCCTACGCCGCGCCGCTGACGGGCGCGGAGCTCGTCTTCCACGGGTCCGACAGCTCGCCAGAGCACCTCGGGCGGGTCATCGACGACCACGGGGTCACGCTCACCGCCGGGGTCCCCACGATCTGGAAGTCCCTGCTTCCGGACCTGCAGTCGGGTGAGCTGGCCGCCGAAGCGCTGCGCCTGGTGTTCGTGGGCGGCGCCGCCTCGCCGCGGGCGCTGATCGAGGCCTACGACGAGCTCGGCATCGAGTACCTGCAGGTCTGGGGCATGACGGAGACCGGGCCGCTGGCCTGCGCGTCGCGGCCGCGCCGCCGCCACCGTGGCCTCGACCGCGAGCAGCTGCTGGACGTGCGCGAGCGCACCGGCACGATCTTCGCCGGCCTCGAGGCGCGCGTGACCGACACGGCGGGTCGGGCCCTGCCGCGCGACGGCGCGAGCGTGGGGGAGCTTGAGGTGAGCGGGCCCTGGATCGCCTCGGCCTACTACGGCGTCGATGCGGCCGATCGCTTCAACGACGGGTGGCTCAAGACCGGCGACATGGCCTACATGGAGGCCGACGGGGAGTTCCGTATCGTCGACCGGGCCAAGGACCTGGTGAAGTCCGGTGGTGAGTGGATCAGCTCCGTCGAGCTCGAGGGGCACCTGCTCGCCCATCCCGACATCGCCGACGCTGCCGTCGTCGGGGTGCCCTCACGGCGCTGGGACGAGCGCCCCGTGGCGGTGATCGTGCCCCGCGACGGGCAGGCCCCGCCGACGCTCGAGGAGGTGCGGGCCTTCCTCGCCGACCGGGTGGCGAAGTGGTGGCTGCCCGACGCGGTCGATGTCGTCGACGAGATCCCCAAGACGTCCGTCGGCAAGCTGGACAAGAAGGTGATGCGCGCGTCGCTGGACCTGATCCTCGACTGAGCGTGCCGGGCCGCCGCGCGGCCCTCGACCACAGGAGGGACCATGCCCTGGACCGAGCCCGAGCTGTCGACCGTGCCCGTCCCCGGCGGCGAGCTGACCGTGGGCCGGTGGGGCCACGGCCCGCGCACCGTGCTCTGCAGCCACGGGATCACGGCGAACCATCGCTCCTTCGGGCAGCTCGCCTGGGCGCTCGGGCGGCGTCGCGACGACGTCAGCCTGTACGCGGTCGACCACCGGGGTCGGGGCGGCTCCGCGTCACACCCCGGCCCCTACGGGCTCGGTGCCCACGCGGACGACCTGCGACGCGTCCTCGACCACCTCGACGTCGCCTCGACGGTGCTGGTGGGCCACTCCATGGGCGCCTTCGTGGCCGCGAACGCCGCCGAGCGCGCACCTGCACGCGTCGACGGGCTCGTGCTCGTCGACGGGGCCCTGCCGATCGAGGTGTCGCTGCCCGAGGACACCGACATCGAGACCGTGGTGCGGTCGGTGATCGGGCCCGCCCTGGAGCGCCTGGAGATCACCTTCGCCTCGCCCGAGGCCTACCTCGACCACTGGCGCGAGCACCCCGCGTTCCAGGGGGAGGACTTCAACGACGTCGCCGAGGCGTACTTCCGCTACGACCTGGTGCGCGACGGGGCGGGATGGCGGTCCCCGG
>SKLC01000385.1 GCA_007123425.1 Nitriliruptoraceae bacterium | reverse complement strand
GTGCCGTGGGCAGCACCGGCAACTCCACCGGGCCGCACCTGCACTTCGAGACCCGGGTCAACGGCAGCGCGGTCAACCCGCGCCAGTACCTGCCCGGCAGCCCCTGCTGAGTCGGGTCAGGTGCCCGCGAGCCGGTCGACGACCTGCGCGAAGGGCTCGAGCTCCGCGTCGTGGATCACGATGTAGTTGAGCCCGTAGCGCTCCCGGCGCTCGTGCAGCTGCTCACAGATCTCCTCGACGCTGCCCACCAGCGCCAGCGGCACGTCGTAGGCCTGCTCCGGGCTGATGCCCATCGCCGGGCCCATGGCCTGGGCCATCTCGTCGCGGTCCGCGTCGATGGCGACCACGAAGGTCAGCAGCTGCAGGTCGAGGTCGTCGAAGCGCTCGCCGGCGGCGTCCCTGATCCAGGCCAGGCGCTGCTCGTACTTCTCCGCGACCGCCGAGCGCGCGGTCTCCTGGTCGGTGGCGCCCGACCGCAGGTTGGGGTTGACCCCGACGATGTCGGCGCGCTGCGCGGCCAACGTGAGCACGCGCTTGCCGCCGCCGCCGATCAGCATCGGCGGGCCGCCCTCGGAGACCGGCCGGGGCAGGCACTGGGCGTCCTGCACCTGGTAGTGGCGGCCGGAGAAGGTCGCCGTCCCCTCGCGCAGGAGCTGGGCGTAGATCTCGACCGCCTCCTCGAGGCGCTCGACCCGCACCGCCGGCTCGTCGTAGGCCATGCCGGCGGCCTCGTAGTCGGTGCGCATCCAGCCGGCGCCGATCCCGAACTCCACGCGGCCCTCGCTGAGCACGTCGAGGGTGGCGATCTCCTTGGCCGCCACGACGGGGTGGCGGTAGTCGTTGCCGAGCACGAGCGGGCCGACCTTCAGCGTCGAGGTGGCCTCCGCGGCGGCGGTCAGTGCCACCAGCGGGCCCCACTGGTCGTCGAAGTGGTCAGGCACGTACAGCGCGGAGTAGCCCAGGTCCTCGGCCTTGCGGGCGCGCTCGCGCCACGTCGCGGCGTCGGGGGCGGTGGAGGTCTGCAGGGCGAAGCGAAAGGGTCTCATGGCGAGCGGACCCTACTTCGGAAACCGGTGGGAATCCAGTGACGCGTGGCCGCTCGTGTCCGCTCCCGGCGGTCGGCAGGGCTCAGGCCGCCCACGGGGCGGGTAGGCCCGGCACCCAGGAGCGCAGCGGAAGCCGCCACGCCTGCTCGGCCGCCTGCAGCGCCAGCTCGTCGGGAGCGGCGTCGCGGGCGGGCTCGAGCTGCTCCCCACGGGCGCGGGTGACCACGGGCCCGTCGGAGAGGTCGCACACCTCGCGGCTGCGTGCCGAGAGGTCGTAGGTGCCGATCCGGCGCGCCAGGTCGACGATCTCCTCCTTGTCGTCGCCGGCCAGAGGCCGCAGCACCGGGCGCTGGGCGGCGCGGTCGATGACCGCGAGGTTCCCCAGGGTCTGGGTGGAGACCTGCCCGAGCGCCTCGCCGGTGACCAGCGCCTCGAAGCCCTCGCGCTCGGCGATGCGGTCTGCGGCGTGCAGCATCAGCTCCTTGAGGCGGACCTGGCGATAGCGCGCGTCGACCTCGTCCAGCAGCCGCGCGCGCACCTCGGAGAAGTCCAGCACCCACACGTCCGGCTCGGTGCCGGGAGCCCACCGCCGGATCAGCTCGTGGGCGACCGCCAGCGCCGCGTCGGTCTGCGAGCAGGCCAGCTCCGCGTGGACGAAGTGGACCGGGACGCCGCGGCGCAGCAGCCGCCAGGCCGCCACGGCGGAGTCGAAGCCGCCCGACAGCAGCACCAGGGCGGGCTGCTGCGTGCCCACGGGCAGCCCGCGCGGGCCCTCGTGCTCCTCGACGGCGAGGTAGGTCTCGTCGTCGTGGGCGATGACCAGCACCGTGGTCTCGGGCCGCTCGAGGTCCACGCCTGCGGCGTGCGGCAGCAGCAGGGAGCCGATCCGCCGCTCGGCGTCGCGCGACGACCAGTCGTGCCGTCCCCGTCGCCGCACCCGCACCGCGAACGTGCGGTCGGTGACCTGCCGTGCGGCGACCTCGGCCACGCGGCGCGTGAGCTGGTCGAGGTCGCGGGCATGCAGCGGCTCGGCGACCACCACCCGGTGGACCCCGAAGACCTCGCGGGCGACCTCCGCCGCACGGTGCGCGTCACCGGTGAGCATGATCCGGCCCCGGCTGTCATCGACCTCGGCGTCGACGCGCCGGGCGGCCAGGGCGGCCGCGAGGTTGTCGCGCAGCGCCCGGCGGAACCGGGCGCGCGTGCGGCGCGACTTCAGGCGCAGCTCGCCGGCCGGGGTGATCAGGGCCACCGGGTGCGAAACGGGGGTCGTCACCGTCCCTCCTCGTCGTCGGGCATACTCCCGCGGCGATGCGGATCGATTTCGTCTCCGACAACGCCTCGGGCCTGTGTCCCGAGGCGCTCGACGCCGTCGCGGGCGTCCGCGGGGGTCGCGCGGCGCCCTATGGCGCGGACGGGGCCACCGCCGAGGTCGCCGCGGCGTTCGCGGACGTCTTCGAGGACGACGTCGAGGTGTTCCTCGTGGCAACCGGCACCGCCGCCAACACGCTGGGGATCGCCAGCCTCACCCGACCGTGGCAGCGGATCCTGAGCGAGGAGTTCGCCCATCTGGCGACCGACGAGTCCACCGCGCCCGAGCGGATCACCGGCTGTCGCGTCACCACGATACCGGCCGGGGGCCGCAAGCTGACCCCGGCGGCGCTCGAGGAGCGCGAGGCCGGGCTCTCCGACCGGGGGGTGCACAGCGTCGCGCCGGGGGTGGTCACGCTCAGCAACCCCACGGAGCTCGGCGAGGTCTACACCCCGGCCGAGGTGGCCGCGGTGGCCGAGACCGCCCACCGCCTGGGCTACCGGGTCCACGTCGACGGGGCCCGCTTCGCCAACGCCGTGGCGGCCCTGGGCTGCGCGCCTCGCGCGCTGACGGTGGACGCGGGCGTGGACGCGCTCAGCTTCGGCGGCACCAAGAACGGGCTCGCGCTGGGGGAGGCCGTGGTGCTGCTGCCGGGGCCGCATCAGCGCGAGGCCGCCGCCGCGCTGCCGGCGCTGCGCAAGGCGCACGGCCACCTGCTGAGCAAGCACCGCTACGTGGCGGCGCCCTTCGCCGCGGTGCTCGCCGACGGCGCGTGGCTGCGCCACGCCGCCCACGCCAACGCCATGGCCCGCCGGCTCTCCGACGGGCTGGCCGCGCTGGGCTGCAGCCCCGGGGTTCCCACCGAGGCGAACGGCGTGTTCATGGAGCTGGATCCGGTGGTCGACGCGCGGCTGCGCGCGAGCGGGTGGGCCTTCCACCACCTGGGCCATCCGGCCTGGGAGCTGGCTCGGTTCATGGCCAGCTTCGACACCGCGCCGGCCGACGTCGACCACCTGCTGGCCGACGCTGCCGGCTGAGGCCGCTCCGGCGGCGGCACGCGCCGGGTCAGGCCCCGGTGGTGCGCACCTCGGGTCAAACCCGATGGCTCGCACCTGGGGTTACGACCCGGGGGCGGGCGGCTCCTCCTCGTCGGCGAGGGGCACCTCGTCGTGCAGGGGCGGCCGCTCCGCGTCGTCCTCCGCCAGCTGCTCGCTCTCGACGACATCGGTGCCCTGCGACTCCGGCAGCTGCTCCGGGTCGGGCAGCCGGTCGGGATCGCCGGTGCGCTCGGGGACGTCGAGCTCCTCCACGTCGAGCGCGTCCTCGTCGTCGTTGACCTCGATCTCCGCGGGGTCGAGCAGGTCCTCGCGGGGCGGCTGCTCGTCGACGTGGCGGTCGACCTCGTGGCTGGTCGGGTCGTCGCCGCGCCTGCGGTCGGCGGCCATCGGGTCCTCCTCGTCCTCGGTGCTCGCAGATGCTGGCCGGCCCGTCGTGCGGCGTCGTCGCGCGAGCCGGCGCGCTGTGTGTACGAAACCACCTGTGGACGCAATCGGGCCCGGTCGAGCAGCCGAGGCCGCCGGGGTCCCGGCGGCGGTGCGACCCGGGGCCACGGCCGCCCGACCAGGCACCCGGTTGATACCCCAGGGGGGTATGGTACGGTGGCCGATGTCGCGCCCGCGCGCCGTGGCCGGCACCCTGGCCCTGCGGCCCGCCGCCCGCACGCGCGCAACGGCGCGAGCCGCACACCGAGCCCACGCGAGGAGCACGCTTCGTGGCCACGCCATCGACGTCCCCCGACGCCGCCGAGACCCCCGACGCGCCCGAGGTGCTCGATCTCACCGTCGAGGGCATGACCTGCGGCTCGTGCTCGGCCCGCGTGCAGCGCACGCTGGAGAAGCGCGACGACATCGAGCGCGCCGAGGTGAACTTCGCCACCGGCCGTGCACGGGTGTACGCCCGCGAGCCGCTGGACCTCGACGCCCTCGGCCAGGCGATCGACAAGCTGGGCTACCACCTCGTGCAGCCCGAGCCCGGTGACACGCTGGAGTTCCGGGTGGAGGGCATGACCTGCGGCTCCTGCGCCGCCCGCGTGGAGCGCACGCTCGCGCGCCACGTCGGCGTCGTGGACGCCTCGGTGAACTTCGCCCAGGGGACCGCCCGCGTCGAGGTGGGCGACGGCGCCGACGTGGAGGACCTGCGGGAGGCCGTCGACCGGATCGGCTACTCCCTCGAGCCGCTGGTGGGCGCCGCCGAGGAGGCCGTCGACCCCCAGGAGCACGAGCGGCGCGAGCGCCGGCGGTGGGGCGCTCGCGTGCTGGTGGGTGCCCCGCCGTCCCTGGTCGTGCTCTGGCTGGCGATGTTCTCCGGCGAGCTGGGCGAGGAGACCTGGGCGCGCTGGACGCAGTTCGTGCTCACCACGCCGGTGCAGTTCTGGGTCGGCTGGCCGTTCCTGCGCGAGATGGCGCGCCGGGCCCGCCGGCTGACCGCCAACATGGACACGCTGATCGGCCTGGGCACGCTGGCGGCCTACGGCTACTCGATGGTCGCGCTGGCCACCGGCGGGTTCCTGTACTTCGAGGTCGCGGCGATCATCATCGTCTTCCTGTCGCTGGGCCGCTACTTCGAGGCGCGCGCCAAGGGCCGGGCGGGCTCGGCGCTGCGGGCGCTGCTGGAGCTCGGCGCCAAGGAGGCCCGCGTCCTGCAGGACGGCGAGGAGACCATGGTCCCCGTCGAGCAGGTGCAGGTCGGCGACCTGCTGCGGGTGCGCCCCGGCGAGAAGGTCCCCACCGACGGCGAGGTGGTGGACGGGGCCAGCGCCGTCGACGAGTCCATGCTCACCGGCGAGTCCGTGCCCGTGGACAAGTCCGAGGGCGCGACGGTGGCCGGCGCCACGATCAACACCTCCGGGGTGCTCACGATCCGGGCCACCGCGGTGGGCAGTGACACCGCGCTGGCCCAGATCGTGGACATGGTGCAGCAGGCCCAGGCCGGCAAGGCCCCGGTGCAGCGGCTGGCCGACCGCATCTCGGCGGTCTTCGTGCCGATCGTGATGGCGCTGGCCGTGGCGACCTTCGCTGCCTGGTGGCTGGTGGCCGGCGACCCCCAGGGCGGGCTGACCGCCGGCGTCGCGGTGCTGATCATCGCCTGCCCCTGTGCGCTGGGCCTGGCCACGCCCATCGCGATCATGGTCGGCACCGGCCGCGGCGCGAGCCTCGGGGTGCTGATCAAGTCCGTCGACGTGCTCGAGCGCACCCGACAGGCCACCACGGTCGTGTTCGACAAGACCGGCACGCTCACCCGCGGCGAGATGACCGTCACCGACGTCCTGCCCGGGCCCGGCACCGACCCGGAGGAGCTGCTGCGCCGCACGGCGGCGGTGGAGGCCGACAGCGAGCACCCCATCGGTCGGGCGGTCGCAGCGGCCGGTCGGCAGCGGGTCGGCTCGCTGCCGGCCGCCCGGGGCTTCGAGGCCGTCGCCGGGCACGGCGTGCGGGCGGAGGTCGAGGACACGACCGTGTGGGTGGGCCGGCGCAAGCTGCTCGCCGAGGCGGGCATGCTCGTCCCCGACGCGGTGGAGGAGGCCGCCACCGCCCAGGAGTCGTCGGGCCGCACGGCGGTGCTGGTCGGCTGGGACGGCGAGGCGCGCGGCGTGGTCGCCGTCGCCGACACGCTCAAGGACGGCGCCGCCGAGGTCGTCGAGGAGCTGCACGGCATGGGCCTGCAGGTGGCCCTGCTCACCGGCGACAACGCGCGCACCGCGGAGGCCATCGCGGCGGAGGTCGGCATCGACCGGGTGCTGGCCGAGGTGCTGCCCGGGGACAAGGTCGCCGAGGTGGAGCGCCTGCAGGCCCAGGGCGAGGTCGTGGCCATGGTCGGCGACGGGGTCAACGACGCCCCGGCGCTGGTCCAGGCCGACCTCGGCATCGCGATCGGCACCGGCACCGACGTCGCGATCGAGTCCAGCGATCTCACCCTGATGCGCGGCGAGATCTCCGGGGTCCCGCTGGCGATGCGGCTCTCGCGCCGCACCTACCGCACGATCCTGCAGAACCTCGGCTGGGCCTTCGCCTACAACGTCGCGGCGCTGCCGCTGGCGGCGGTGGGGATGCTCAACCCCATGATCGCCGGCGCGGCGATGGCCTTCTCCAGCGTCAGCGTCGTCGCCAACGCGCTGCGCCTGCGTCGCTTCGGCCGCTGATCCGGTGGGCGGCGCCGGGCGCCGGGACGGGGAGCCCCTTGCGGCCGGCTCCGACGTGGAACGGGGCCGGTCCGCGCTCGTGTCGCGGTACCGACCCCGTGGTCGCTGCGGCGTGGCCCGTCGGCCGGGATCAGACGCCGACCGAGGCGGGTGGGCCGTTGGCGGCGGCCAGCGCGCCCACCACGTCGCGGACCGAGATGATCCCCACGA
The DNA here is from genome assembly GCA_007123425.1 of Nitriliruptoraceae bacterium. GTDB lineage: Bacteria > Actinomycetota > Nitriliruptoria > Nitriliruptorales > Nitriliruptoraceae > SKLC01. The sequence goes on along the minus strand of SKLC01000385.1, from coordinate 2,373 downwards.
TCTGGCCGCCGCGGGTCACGGCGAGGTGGCGGACCTCGGCGTCGGCCATCAGGCTCGCGGCGCGGCCGATCGTTTCGTCCTCGTCGATGGTGACGATGTCGTCGCTGGCGTGATCGATGACCCGCTCCTCGGAGAGCTCGGCCCCGTCGGCCGCGGCGCGCACGATGTCGCGCTCCGAGAGCACGCCGCCCACGCCGTGACGGTCCACCACCACCAGCAGGCCGAGGTGCTCGCGGGTCAGCGCTCGGGCCGCCTCGGTCAGGGTCGCGCTCGGGGGGATCGTGGCAACGGCGCCGGTGAGCAGGGTCGCCACCGGGTCCGTCACGCTCATGCGGGTCATCGCCGCCTCCTTGGTTCGTGTGCGGCCATGGTCGCTGTACCCCGGCGGGGCACAAAGGGGCCAATGGTCCGTCCCGGTGGGCCCAGGGTCCCGACCTGCCCCGCCCCGGCCCGATGCCCGGGTCGCCGGACCGGATCGACGGCGCTCAGTCGCGCTGCAGGATCTGGTCGGCCTCCCGCTGGAGGCGCTCGCGGTCGCGGTCGAGCATGCCGTTGGCGTCGACGAGGCCGAGCAGCAGCTCGATCTGCCTTCCGATCTCGGAGACGGTGGAGCGGTCGTCCACCCGCTCGGCCACCTCCCGCACCCGGCCGAGCAGGTTCATCAGGTGACGGGCCGACTCCGGGTCGTGCGAGGCCGGGTCGCGCAGCCGCTCGACCACGAGCTGCAGGTGGTCGGCGGCCTCCCACCCCGCCTGGTCGTGGACGATGCGCCCGTCGGCATCGGCGTCGTGGAGCAGCGGCAGCCCCCGCTCCACCATCGCCTCCAGCACCCCGCCCAGGTGCACCAGCACCTCGTGGCCCGTGGCGGTGTCCGTGCTGCCGTGCAGCGCGTAGGCGCCGACGTCGACGAGCTGGCCGATCGCGAAGGCGAGGTCGTGGTCGGGGCTGCGGGTGCGGGCCAGATGGATGCTCTCGGCGATGCCGTCGACGTCCGCGCTCTCCTCGGCATCTGCGAGCGAGACCACCGCGACACGGGTGTGCGGGGTGACGAAGTGCCCCATCCGGGTGCGCAGGTGCGCGACGCCGCCCGGCGGCAGGCACTCACGGATGCGGTCGAGGTCGATGTCGACCACCCAGCCCATCCCGGTGGCCCGGACCTCCTCCTCGTGGCCTGCCGGGGGGATGTCGTCGAGCTCTACGCGCGCCTCGGGCTGCCGGCCCAGCACCTCGAGCGCCTCGTCGGTCAGCCGGGCGACCAGCTCGGGCAGGGAGAGGCTGCGCGTGGCGTGCTGGATGGCCAGCAGCACCGCGGCCAGGGCCGCCAGGGCGATCAGCGCGGCGAGGACGGTGCCCAGCAGCGGGGCATGGCCCTCCTCCTCGGGGACCGCCAGCAGGATCACCAGCGTGGTGACCACCCCGGCGGCCATCGCGGCCAGCAGGTTGCGCTGGAACGCATCCTCCAGGAACGTCACCAGCGTCCGCGGCGAGAAGTGGCCGGAGACCAGGCCGACCACCACCGTGCGCATCCAGAGGCTGAACACGGCGACGGTGATCAGGCCACCGATGATCGAGCCGAGCAGGGTGCGCACGCTCTCGAGGCTGGCGACCTCGAACGGCGGCGGCGAGAGCACGGTCACATCGATCGCGACCACGACGAGGCCGACCACGGTGCCGGCCAGCGCTGCCAGCGCCATCGCGGCGGCCAGCTGCCCGAGGTTCAGCGACGTCCCCGAGGGGCGCGGAGAGCCCCGTCCGGTGCCCTGCATCGGTGTCCTCCGGAGGTCTGCCTGGGTGGTCGGCCTGGCGGGTCGGACCGCGTGGTCGTCGCGGGCGGCGATCGAGCGCGGTCTGCGGTGGGGCGACGTGTAGGGCCTCCGCGGCGCCTCGTCAGCCCGGATGCTCGTCCAACAGTCGGCGTTTGGTGCGCTCGAACTCCTCGTCGGAGAGGTGGCCGCGCTCGCGGAGCTCCGCGAGCCGCTCGAGCCGCGCGAGGACGTCCGTGCCGTGCGGGCCGTGCCGCCCGCGGGAGAAGTGCAGCGAGCGCAGCTCGCGGGCCCGGTAGATCTCCGACTGGAAGCCCTGGGGGTCGGGCACGTCCACCAGGCGGCTCTGGCCCTGGCTGCCGGCGGACTCCACGATGACGTCGCCGTAGCCCAGCATGCGCTCGAGCACCCGTTGGGAGAACAGCACGTTGACGATGTTCTCCAGCGGGATCTCGGTGCCGCTGCGCGCCACCATGCCGCGGCGGACGATGATGCGCTCCGTGGTCAGCACATAGGAGGTGAACCACCACCGCAGCAGGCCCCGTCCGGCCACCAGGAGCCACAGCACCGGCGCTGCGGCCACCGCGGCCAGATCCCAGGGCTCGGCCAG